>JACRCJ010000112.1 GCA_016219075.1 Deltaproteobacteria bacterium
TAAATAGAAAAGACAGCAGATATCTTCCCATGGACGCCTCCACATATTTTATTGTCTCCCTTCGGGGAATGAGAGAAAAACCCTCGCCTTCAGGCGAAGAGTTCGGTTCGAGTGTCGGTATAAAGAAGCTCCCCTTCCCCCCTTCCAGTTGCAACGGAAGAGCAGAACGGGAGCCCAGCCCTCGCAATCGAGGGAGGCGAGGCTTTAAATTGAACCGCCCTGCCATAGAAATGATTTATTGATTTATTATCATTTAATATGACAAATGTCAAATCTCCGGTATAAACGCAGGCTGGACTTGCAAGGAGGAAGGCCAAAACGGCCGCAGCATACTTCATCATAACGGATTCACACCACGGTTACGGTCAGATTTATAGAGGGGAGTGAGGGCCATGAAGAACGGATAAAGTCAGCGCTGCGACAATATTTTAATTCAGCGGGAACTCCCCGTCTGTAAAGCCGCGGGTATCTATTTTTTATGCTATACTTTGCAGGCTTGTAACCGCATCCTTCGCGGTGCCGCTCACCTGAAGAGAAAAGGGGCCCGTAATTGTCTCGCCTGACACCTGTAAAAAAACTCATACTGCTCATCTTCGCTGTCTGTGTCTTTTCAACTGTTTTCTCCGGCGAGGCCCGGTCCGAACTGGCTATAGGGGCGGCGCGCGATGTCGTCCACTCTCAGGAGACCTACTCCGGGACCGTCCGTTACGACTTCAGGTCCCTGAACGTAGGCGCGGCGGCCTGGTGGTGGGACGGCAACAAGGGGGATACCGGCGCGCTCGAACTCGTTTACAATATCGCCCTTGGCCCGGTGGACATCAACGCCGGTGGGGCGTACCTCTACCACACCGACACCGTCAACGGCACGCACCTGAACTTCTCGCTGGGCGCCGCCTTAAACCTCGGAGAGCACTTCAGGGTCATGTTCAGCCACTTCTCCAACGGTAGGGGTCTCTTCAAATGGGAGAAGGACAAACCCAATTCAGGCTGGAATTTTCTCGGCCTCGCCTACAGGTTTTAATTTTCCGCGGCGTTTAATCTTGTAATTCCCCGAAGAAAAGCTGCAGGGTTTCCATATAAGACCCTCCCCCTTTATGGCGACGGGGGAGGGCAGGGGGGGTGAAAAAAGTTTTCACCCGCGCCACAGTTGCGGCTTCTTGCAAATCATCCTGATCTATGCTATAAGGTTCAAGGTACGCCGTCTTCTCAAAGAGGTTTTTTCCCGTTATCCCGGCGATCCGGGGAGTCTTCAAAAACGCGTTCGTAAGCCTGCATCGAAAAGGAGGCCGTAATACCTGACTTTTAACAAGAAAGGCAAGGTAGGACGGCTTTTTTTATTTTCAGCGTTCTGAAAATCCAGGGGCTTTAATCGCTACGGGTTAAATTCCTCGAAGCTCGCTTCGTAAATTTTAAATCCCCTCCCCCTTGATGGGGGAGGGTTAGGGTGGGGGTGAAAAACTACACCCTCCCCTCAGTCCCCTCCCGTCGATGGAGGGGAAGTATATCGAGATACCCCGGAGCTTGCTCCGGGGTGGTTCATCCCGGGAGGGTTCATTTCAGCGGTCTGATAACCCGGGCCCCGTTAGAAGGGAAGAACGGCCGCCAGAGGCGAGTGATGGATTCAAAGGACCTTTCAAAAGAAGAGCTTATAGGCATCCTGGAGGTAATCGAGGGTACGCGTAACTGCGTAAGCCCCGATGACCTGAAGGGGATCCTGATCAAGGCGAAGGAACTGGTCTCGGCGGACAGGGCTATATGCGGAATAGCGAAGGTCTCTGAGGGCGAGGTAAAGGAGATGGTATCCGTGGTGAACGGGAACTACCCGATGGAGTGGCTGTCGAGCTATCTCTCCGGGAAGCTTTACTTCGTGGACCCGGTCGTCAGGTTCCACACCAGGTGTTCTCTCACGCAGTTCTGGTCCGACATCTTCAAGGTCTCTACCGACCGCCAGTCCAGACTCGCCATAGACCACGCCGCGGACTTCGGCCTCAAGTACGGGCTCTCGAGCGGCATCTATGCGCCGGAGTCTGACAATGTCAGCATACTGGCCTTTGCCGGTGACCGCGACAGGTTCAGCGCCCGTCACAAAAAGATAATGGATATAATCTCGCTCCATATAAATAACGCGCTTGTTAAGTCGACATACGAGTTTCGGAGCCCCGCGGCGTTTCCCGCGCTCGACCACAAGGCGTTTTTGCGCTGAGGGATGAACGATGGATTACGGCGAGTTTTCAAAAAAAGAACTCTCTGAGGCGCTCGGGATCGTCCACGACGCCACTTCGTGCTCCACCAAGGCGGGGCTTAAGTCCATCCTCTCCGGCCTGAAGGAGCTCGTGGAAGCCGAAAGGGCGATATGCGCGCTGGGAGACTCGGAGGGCCGGATATTAAAGGCCGTGAACCTGAGCTATCCCGAAGAGTGGCTGACGATGTATGCGGACGGCGGTTTTGCCGGGAAAGACCCGGTGCTGCTCTACAATCAGGACTCTCCCAGACCGTTTTTCTGGTCTGACTCGCTCAGGGTGTATTCGGACAAGGAGCACCGGGGCCTTATGAACGACGCCGCTGAGTTCGGGCTTCGCTACGGCGTGTCGAGCGGGGTTAAGTCCCCGGAAAAAGGAGTGGCCAGCATATTTTCGTTCTCAGGGGAGCGAAACAGTTTCAGGGAGCGCCATCTGAAGCTTCTCGACATGGTGACCCCTCATGTCCACCAGGCCCTTTTAAGGCTCATTGGCGGCCCTCTGAATCCGTCGCACGGCCTCTCGGCAAGAGAGCTGGAGGTCCTCGGCCTCATGAAAAGGGGCGTCAGCTACAGAGAGGTCTCCATCTCTCTGAATATAAGCTTAAGGACGGTCAAGTACCATGTCAGGAACATTAAGGACAAGCTCTACGCCGTAAACAAGGCTCACGCGATAGCCATAGCCGCCGGGATCGGCCTTTAGGCCGGCGGCGCAAACGGCGCAAACACCTCTTCAGGCACGCGGGGGAGTAGGTTTTCCGGGAGGACACAGCCATGGACTTCAAGATGTTTACGAAGAAGGAGTTGGGTGAGATACTCGACGTGATCCAGCAGGCGGTCGCGTGCAGGGAGGAAAAGGAAATAATTTTTGTAGTGGACAGGCTTAAGGATATGATATGTGCGGACAGGGGGGTTTGCGCGCTTGGCGAGGTAAAGACCGGAAAACTCCTGAAGATAGTGAACCTTAACTGGCCGTCCCAATGGGCCGAGACATACATCTCGGAGGAGCTATACAGGAACGACCCGATTATCCGTTACAACTATGAGTTCTTTAAGACTCACGCCTGGTCAGAGGCGCTGAAGGTCTTTTCGGATGATAACAATGTAGACATTATGAACAGGGCATCGGAGTTCGGCCTCAAGTACGGGCTTTCCAGCGGTGTTAACGGGACAGCCTACAAAGGCAGCATCTTTTCCTTTTCCTCCGGAAGAAAAAGTTTCGACGCCTACCACATGAAGGTCCTCGACATAGTGACCCCGCACATTCACCAGGCGCTGTCAAGGATATGCGAATGCAACGGGTCGATAGAACTCGCGCTGTCGGCGAGGGAAAAGGAAGTCCTTGAATGGATGAAGGCGGGCAAGACCAACTGGGAAATCTCCGTAATACTCGGCATAAGCGAAAGGACCGTCAAGTTCCATGTGCAGAATATCGAAAGGAAGCTTAACGCCGTCAATAAAGCGCATGCGATAGCCATTGCGATGGATACCGGGCTGGTAGTATAGACATCCATTTGAAAAATTCCGGTTTTTTTTCTGATGCTATCTCCTCGAACTTCCGCCAGTCAAGGTTGCAGACACCGGCCTTTACCCCGTCAGGCATCATCACGAAATCGTAGAGCGACTCAACCGGCAGACCGGAGAGCCTCAAATGCCTGAAGCACCGTTTGTCCACGACCATCAATGAATGCCTGATAGCGTTTTCCCTGTTCCAATGATACAGCCCCTTGTAAAGAAGGTTCGGAACGCAGGCCAGGGACTGGCTTGAGCGGATGTCCTTCCTTACGCACAGCCTGGTTATCTCCGCCACATCAGCGGTTTTTGTCACCTTCGCCCCGTCCGGCATCATGCAGGAAAACTCCTTTTCGACCATAAACGGATGTTCTGAAGTGATGATCCTTATGTGGCCGACCAGGAGACCCGCGGTGTCGAATACCCCAACATATCTGGAGAAGGAATCATAAGAATCTTTCTCCATACCGTCTGAGGACGGTGGAACCCACTGCAGCTCCAGGCTGAAGACATCGTGCCTTAAACGGAAGGCAGCCTCCAGTTCCTCATGGGTGGAGAGTGTTTTTACCAGGAAGTCATCTTCTTGAAAAATCAGTTCCATGTCCTCTTTTTAACAGGAACCGGAGATTTGCGTAACTGGCAATGATGGCAGTTTAATTTTTTAATAAATAGTTGTAAAATAAAAAATTTGTGCGCGGCAGGGCCTGTACCAAAGTACAGGAGAAAGGACAGCGCTTTTTTTGTATAATGCAACTAATGTAACTCTCGAAAGCGGGCTGAAATCAAAGACATACCGTGTTCTGACGGTAGCGGAAGAGTCAGCGTCTCATGGAAGATTTTGACAAGGGGGTGAGATAAGGAAGGACTCACGGGCGCGACAGGGCGCCACGAGGGTGAGATTTTTTCATTCAGGATCCTTCAATGCCACATGATAAAGCTCCTTAATAAAGAAGAGTCGTTAAAGGCCGGAGAGCACAGGAAAAGGCTTAAAGACAGGTTCAAGAAGGGCGCCCTGGATGGGTTCCACGACTATGAGATATTGGAGCTGTTGCTGACCTACGCCGTGCCGAAAAAGGACGTCAAGCCTCTTGCCAAGTCCATGCTCAACAGGTTCAGGGGGATAAGGGGCGTCTTTGACGCCACCGTGGACGAGCTCAAATCCGTGGAGGGCGTCGGTGAAAACGCGGTCGTCCTTTTAAAGCTCATAAAGGACGTGACGGGCGTATACCTCAAGGAACGGATGATGGGCAGCGATTGTGTGCGCTGCACAAAGGATGTGCTCGACTACCTGAACCTGACGCTTTCGGGCGAGAGGGTGGAGAAGTTCCTGGCCATCTACCTGAACGCCAGGAACGAGGTCCTTGCGGTCGAGACCCTCCATGAGGGTACGATAAACCAGACCGCGGTATATCCGAGAAAGGCCATAGAGAAGGCCTTCAAGCACAACGCGCGCTCCGTCATCTTCGTCCATAACCACCCGAGCGGGGACGCCACCCCTTCAAGCGTTGACAGGCAGCTCACAAGGGTGCTGGACAGGGCCGCCCTCGCGGTGGACCTCATAGTCCACGACCACCTTATCATAGGCAAGAACAAGCACTTCAGCGCGAGGGAAAACGGCTGGATAATCGGCTTTCAGGGGTCTTCTCAAAAACATGTCAGCCCCTGAAGGCGTCCCTTCGAACGGAAGTCCGTGAGGCTTCCTTAAAACATAGACGCCCTGCCGGGTACCCGGCAGGGCGTCTTCTTTTAAAAAAGCGGGGCCGGCGAAGCGGCGGCTATTTGTTCATTTTGGCCTTCGCAAAGCACTTGTTCAAGATGGGGTAGTTCTTTCTCGTCACCCGCTCCGAGAAAGATATCCCCGCCGCCCAGCTTTTCCCGATGGCGTGGGACCAGCAGACCGAGCCCTGTATATCCTCGGCGGCTATCGTCTTCGTCCCTTCCCTGTAGGCTATCCTCACGACGACATGCGTCTTTTTTTTGAGGGGTTGCGGCGAGTAGACTCCTATGCCGCCCCTGTTTATGTTCATAAGAACGGCCCTGACCGGGTCGTCCGCCGGAGCCGGAGATGTCCTTATCAGGACCTCCGCCATAAGGTAGTGCCGTCTGTCTCTCCTGTTTTCTTCCATAGACCCCCCTTGTAAAGAATAAGGCTATCCATTTATATACGAAAACGGAGAAAAATTCTACCCCCTAATTGAAAACAGGTAAACCCCCGGCTCTGCCGGGGGACTCACAGAGTTTGACAGTTCCGGGAATCTGATTTCCTGTAGCCTGTCCTCATAAAACCCTCCCCCTTGATGGGGGAGGGTAGGGTGGGGGTGAAAAAATGTTTTCACCCTCCCCTCAGTCCCCTCCCATCAAGGGAGGGGAGGCTAAAGGAGATACCCCGGAGCAAGCTCCGGGGTGGTTCTTAATATTTGCCTGCCGCCTACTTTTTAGTTATCTCCAGCGCCTTCTTTACGCACTTGGCGGCCTGCCTGATCCTGTGCTCGTTCTCAACGAGCGAGAGCCTCACGTAGTCGTCCCCGTACTCGCCGAACCCGATGCCCGGAGAAACCGACACCTTGGCCTTGTCCAGGAGGTACTTGGAGAACTCAAGGGATTTAAGGTGCCTCAGGTGCTCGGGGATCTTAGCCCATACGAACATCGTGGCCTTGGGTTTCTGTATCTCCCACCCGGCCTTGCCGAAGCTCTCGATAAGGACATTCCTTCTCGACTCGTAGACCGAGCATATATCGCTTACGCAGTCCTGCGGGCCGTTGAGGGCTATGACGGCGGCTATCTGTATGGGCTGGAACATCCCGTAATCCAGATAGCTCTTCAGCCTGGTGAGCGCGGAGATCATCTTTTTGTTCCCCACGGCGAACCCCACCCTCCAGCCCGGCATGTTGTAGCTCTTCGACAGGGTGAACATCTCCACGCCTATGTCCCTGGCCCCGGGGACCTCCAGAAAGGACGGGGCCCTGTAGCCGTCGAAGACTATGTCGGCGTAGGCGAGGTCGTGTATGACCATAAGGTTATTTTCTTTGGCGAAGTCCACGACCTTTACGAAAAAGTCCTTGTCCACGCACTCGGTGGTCGGGTTGTGGGGGAAGTTCAGTATCAGGAGCTTCGGTTTCGGCCAGGTCTGCTTTGTGGCCTTCAGTAGCTCGTCGAAAAAATCGACCCCCGGCAGAAGGGGGATGCTTCTGACATCGCCCCCGGCTATGACGACCGAATACGCGTGTATCGAATATGTGGGGTTCGGGACGAATACGACGTCGCCTGGCTCGACGATGGCAAGGGCCATGTGCGCGAGACCTTCCTTCGACCCTATGGTGGCCACGGCCTCGCCCTCCGGGTCGAGATCGACATTGTAGCGTCTCTTGTACCAGTCGGTTATCGCGAGCCTTAACTTATAGATGCCCTTCGAGGCCGAGTAGCGGTGGTTTCTGGGGTTCTGGGCCGCCTCTATGAGCTTGTCCACTATATGCTTCGGTGTCGGCTGGTCGGGGTTGCCCATCCCGAAATCTATTATGTCCTCGCCGCGCTTCCTCGCCGCCATCTTAAGCTCGGTCACGATATTGAAGACATACGGCGGAAGCCTTTTTATACGGTAAAACTCGTCATTTGCCATGTCTGATGAACACCTCTAATATTATTACGGCAGAGTTGCGGTATCTTTTAGCGAAATTATTTATTCTCTCTTAGGGTCTAATACCCGGTAGCTTTCCGCACTTTACAAAAGGCCTTTTTGCTACAGCGCGCCTCGGGGCTATTGCTCCGCTTGCAAGTTCGCGCGCAATAAATACAGAGGCTTGCTCGCTCGCTCTCCTTTATTCACTGCGCAATGGACCTGGTGTTTTGTTAAAAACAATACAAAACATCTAATAACATGGCTTGTTTTCAGATACCCCGGAGCGAGCTGCGGGGAGGTTCATTTTTAATCTTCTGAAAACCCCGGGTTTTTACCCCGGTGACGGCCCGGTAAAAGGTCAATTCGGGTCACTTCGGACCGATGAGTTTCTCGGCGTTGTATGAACTCCTCACGAAAGGCCCTGAATAGACATACTTGAGCCCTGTCTTCAACCCGTACTCCTCGTACTCCTTGAAGACCTCGGGAGTGACATATTCGACGACCTCGAGGTTGGCTCTGGTGGGCCTTAAGTACTGGCCGATCGTGACTGCGTCGCATCCGGCTTCAAAAAGGTCCCTTAAGACCATTTTGACCTCTCCGGCGGTCTCGCCGAGCCCGACCATTATCCCGGACTTCGTCATCACGCCTGAGGCCTTTGCCTTTCTCAACACATCGAGCGAGGTACTGTAGTCGGCCTGCGGTCTTACGAGCGGATAAAGAGACGGCACGGTCTCAAGGTTGTGGTTGAATATGTCCGGACGGGCCTCCAGGACGGTTGAAAGGGCCTTGAAATCCCCTCTGAAATCAGGGGTAAGGACCTCCACCAAAATGCCCGAAATATTATCCTTAATCGCCTTTATTGTCAAGGCAAATTGGGCGGCGCCGCCCTCCGGGAGGTCGTCTCTGGTCACCGAGGTTATCACAACATGTTTAAGGCCCAGCTCCAGGGCCGTTACGGCGATATTTCGCGGCTCATCGGGGTCTACCAGAAGGGGTTTAGCCGCCTTGTCTATTGAACAGAATCCGCAGGTCCGGGTACAGACGTCGCCGAGGATCATGAAAGTGGCCGTGGGCTTGGAAAAACACTCGCCTATGTTGGGGCAGCGCGCGGATTCGCAGACCGTATGGAGGTTCCGTTTCCTCAATATGGACTTCATCTCATGGAGCGAACTTGCGGGCCCCAATCTCTTTTTCGCCCAGGGCGGGAGTCTTTTCATAGTCATTCTTCAGTGGTTTTTTCAGGCCTCAGGGACCGGCGAATAAACCACCCCGTAGCTTTTCTCCGGGGTAACTAAAAAATCCAGCATCGTTAATTATGATGTTTTTGTATCGTTTTCACAAAACACCAGGTCCATTGCGTAGCGAGCCTAAAGGAAAGTGAGCGAGCAAGCCTCTGTATTTATTGCGCGCGAACTTGACAGCGAGTGAAGCAATAGCCCCGAGGCGCCCGCCAGCGCAAAAAGGTCTTTCGCAGAGCGCGGCAAGCTAAATCGGACCGTTGAAAAAACAATATAACAATCTACCATTTTGGTTTTGAAATTACAATAACCGGCTGGAATTCTTAAAAAAATGAACCACCCCGGAGCAAGCTCCGGGGTATCTCCTTAAGCCTCCCCTCCCTTGATGGGAGGGGACTGAGGGGAGGGTGAAAACATTTTTTCACCCCCACCCTTCCCTCCCCCATCGAGGGGGAGGATTTTACAAGGA
>JACRCJ010000115.1 GCA_016219075.1 Deltaproteobacteria bacterium
TATTTACCCTGAGAGAGAATGAACCCTCCATGGACTTAAAACCCCGGGGTTTTCAGAGCGTTAAAAATATAAAACACAAAAATCCCTGAAGGCCTGTGCCAGATGTCCGATAAACGCAGAAGCACCATAAAGACTGCCCTCTTCGTCGCTCTGAGCTTTATCTGCCCGGCCGTCTCAGGGGCCGCCGGCCTTCCCGGACGCCTTGAGCTGACGCTTAAGGGCGGGGTCGAGCTGGTCCTCGAAAACAACCTCGACATAACCATCGAGCGCATCTCGCCGAAGATAGCCGCTTCCCAGGTGCAGAGCCAGGAAGGCGTCTTCGACACCGACCTCTTCGGCTCCTTTAAAAGGTCGGACTCCAAAAAACCCCTCAACGCCAGCTCCAGCGCCGCGGCCGGCGGGCTTAGTTCGCTTAAGTCCGAAAACTACAGCCTCGACGCCGGGTTTTCCGGCAAGACCTCTCTGGGCACCGAGTTCACCCTTGAGGTAAAAGACGACTGGTCCGCAAACACCCTCAACAAGTTCACCGACCAGTACACCTCTTTCTCCGGGGTCAGGGTGACGCAGCCGCTCCTGAAGGGCTTCGGCCCCGGAAGTACCGGGCGCCAGCTTAACATCGCCCGGAAAAACCGCGAGATATCCGTCTACAGGCTCAAGCAGAAGATAATCGATACCGTGGCCCGGTACGCGGTTGCGCACTGGGACCTCTTGAGGGTCAAAGAGGAACTCGGCGTCAGGGTGGAATCAGAGAGGCTCGCTAAAGCGCTCCTTGAGATAAACAGAAAGAAGTACGAGGCCGGGGCCGCCTCGCTCCTTGAGGTCACCCAGACGAAGGCCGCCGCTTCCTCAAGGAAAGACGACGTGCTGTTGGCGCAAAAAGCCGTGCGGGTTCAGGAGAACGCCGTAAAGCTCCTCATCTCAAAGGATGTGTACGAGCTAAGGGACAAGGAGATCGTCCCCGCCCCCGAATCCCCGCTCCGGCAGCCCTCGTCCGGTCTCGACGAGAGCGTGGCCAGGGCGCTCGAAGTCAGGCCCGACTACCTTGAGACCAGATCCGAGCTTCAGAAGAACCGTATCGAGATACGCTACGCCTCTAACCAGCGTTTTCCCAAGGTCGACCTCGAGGCGAGCTACGGTTTTAACGGCCTGGGTTCAAGCCTTTCGGACTCGTTCAGGGGGATAGACTCCAACCCGGACTGGTCAGTGGGGGTGGTGCTTCGCTACCCGCTCGGCAACAACATCGCCGCCGGAGACTTGAGGGCAGCGCGTTTTTCGGCGGACCAGGCCCTCCTGAGGCTTAAAAAGCTCGAACAGACCATAATCCTCAGCCTCGACGGGGCCATAAAGGACGTATTGGCCGACGCCGAAAGGGTCGAAGAGGCGAAGACGACAACGGGGCTTACGAGAGAATCGCTTTCCGCCGAAGAGAAAAAATTGGCGGCCGGCCGCTCCACCACTTATAATGTTCTACAGGTGCAGGAAGACCTCGCAAAAGCCCTCTCAAACGAGGTCACCGCGGTAGCGGACTACAACAAGGCCCTTATCGGCTACTACAAGGAAAAAGGCACTCTCCTTGAGGAGCTTGGCATAAACCTCGTCGAAGGGGACGGCGGAACAGAGGTGAACAGGTGAAAAGAGGCTTCATATGGATTATAGTTATCGCCGCGGCCGTCCTTTTGGGCGCTTACTACTTCTACGGCTTTGACGGCAACGAGAACTCCAACGAACCGCTGAAGACCGTAAAGGTGCAGAGAGCGGACTTGAGGCTTGAGGTCGTCGCCACCGGGACCGTCACGCCGGATGTCGAGGTGGTGGTCAAGAGCAAGGCCGGGGGAGAGATCACGAGCTTTCCCTTCAACGAGGGGGACAGGATAAAAAAGGGCGAGACCATCGTAAAGCTCGACCCCAAGACCGAGGAGACCCGCACCAAACAGGCCGAGGCGAGCGTTCTCATATCCGGGGCGAAGCTCGAAAAGGCCCGCGTCTCCCTGAGGGACGCCGAGATAAAACTCAAGCGCGGAGAGGTCCTCTTCAGGGAGGGCATCATCTCGCGCCAGGAGCTCGACGACGCCGAGATAACCCTTGAGAAGAGCCGAACGGATTTGAAACTCGGCGAGGCCGAGGTCCTTCAGGCCACCGAGGCCTTCAAGGAGGCGAAGGAACGGCTCGACGACACGCAGATCAGGGCCCCGTTCACAGGGACCATCCTCAAAAAGGACGTCGATGCCGGCCAGGTCATATCCTCCACCCTGTCCTCGGCCTCCGAGGGCACCCCTCTTTTCAGCATGGCGAACCTCGACAACATCTATGTCAACGCGCATGTGGACGAGGTCGATATAAGCAGGATCTCGGTGGACCAGACCGTCACCGTGGCAGTGGACTCCCTGCCGGGGCGCTCGTTCAAGGGCCGCGTGGAGCGCATAGCCCCGAAGGGCAAGGTAGAGCGGACGGTTACGATATTCGATGTCGTCATAATAATAACGGATAAGGACAAGGAGTTTTTAAAACCCGGCATGACCTCCGCCGTGAGCATACTGACGGATACCGTAATGGACGCCCTCCTCGTTCCAAATGAGGCGCTCAGGACCAAAAACGGCAGTACGGGGGTCTATGTAATGAAAGGCGCCTCGCCTCAGTTCGTCGAGGTGAAGCCCGGAAAGACCGACGGCATATCAACGGAGATCAAATCGGGGGTAAACGACGGCGAAGAGGTCGTGACCTCAAGCCTCAAGCAGGCCGAACCAAGGGTGAAAAAGAGGTTCTTCTTCTAACGACACTTTGCAGATCAGGGACAGGACCCTTGTGATAGAGCTCGATAACATAAAGAAGCGATACCTCATGGGCGGCTCGATGGTCGAGGCCCTCAAGGGCGTCTCCATGAAGATAGAGAAGGGGGAATTCGTCTCGATCATGGGCCCGTCGGGCTCCGGAAAATCCACCCTCATGAACATCATCGGGTGTCTCGACCGCCCGAGCGAAGGCGCATACACGCTGAACGGCACGAGGGTCGAGAAGATGAGCGAGGACGAGCTTGCGGCGGTCAGAAACAAAAACATCGGGTTCGTCTTCCAGACCTTCAACCTTTTGTCCAGGCATACCGCGATGGAAAATGTCGA
>JACRCJ010000019.1 GCA_016219075.1 Deltaproteobacteria bacterium
ATGAACCACCCCGGAGCAAGCTCCGGGGTATCTCCTTAAGCCTCCCCTCCCTCGATGGGAGGGCTGGGCTCCCGTTGCGCTCTTCCTATGCAACGGGAAGCGGGGAGGGTGAAAACATTTTTTCACCCCCACCCTACCCTCCCCCATCAAGGGGGAGGATTTTACAAGCAAACCCTGTAGCAAGCTACAGGGAATTTTGTGATTAAAATTCTCCGCCATAAATGACGGAGAATTTTGATGGCAAGGAAAAATCATTTATATTTGCCACTCCCGTTCAAGTGTTTTTTTGTGATTTTCAGATATAATTATACTGTATAAGGATATTTTCCGTTTTTTTTAAAAATAACCGGTTTTCAGGGGTTTTACTTTCAATGGGCGATCCGAGAGGAAAAAACAGGGCACCTGATGCCCGTGTAAACAGGTTCGAGAGATGGGCCCTCTCCTTAATAGAGGCCTCTTACCACTCGCCCTTCCGTATCTTTACCATCATGGCTCTGTCCATATTCGCGGTAGAGTTCCTGGTGATGGTGATATTGGTCTTCCTGCCGCATGAATCTCCCGTAGTCCATGCGCTGGTAGATTCCACGATGCTCCTTTTGTTACTCTCGCCCATACTCTACTTTTTCCTCTTCCGCCCGCTCCTGCGCCTGATGGACGAGCTCAACCTCTACGGCAACGAGCTCAAGAGCGAACGCGACAAGATGCACAGCTATCTCGAAGTCGCCGGAGTGATGATACTCGTTCTCGACCGCGACGGGAAAGTCGTCCTTATCAACAGAAAAGGGTGCGAGATCCTCGGATACGGCGAGGAGGAGATAATAGGCAGGGACTGGTTCAAAGACTTCGTCCCAGCCCGTGAAAGAAAAGAGGTGTGGCGTCTTTTAACGGACCTTGTCTCGGAAAGGACCGATCTCGGCGGGTACTACGAGAACCCGGTCATCACAAAGGGCGGCGAAGAGAGGACGATACTCTGGCACAACGCGCTTCTGAAGGAGGACGGGACCGTGGCCGGGATATTAAGCTCCGGAGAGGATATAACCGAGAGGAAGCGGATCGAAAAGGCGCTCACGGAGAGCGAGCAGAGGTACCGCCTCATACATAATACAGTCTTTGACGGCATCATCATCACCGACTCGACCGACACGATCGTGGATGTGAACCCCTGCGCCGAGAAGATGTTCGGGTACGAAAAAGGGGAGCTCATCGGGGTCCGCCTCACGGAGATAATGCCCGAGGTCTACAGGGAGCGCCACACCGAAGGGGTCAAGCGGTATCTGGAGACCGGGATCGGCACGATACAGGGCAAGGTCACCGAGGTGGAAGGGCTCAGGAAAAACGGCGAGGTCTTTCCGATGGAGCTTGTCGTGAGCACCTTCCTCGTCGCAGGCTTAGTCTACTTTACGGGTACCATACGGGACATCACCGAGAGGAAACGCGCCGAGTACGAAAAAGAGCTCATCCAGGCAAGATTGAGCCAGTCGCAGAAGATGGAGGCCATCGGCAGGTTCGCCGGCGGCATAGCCCACGACTTCAATAACATACTGACCTCGATACGGGGCAACGCCGAGCTGGCGCTTGAGGGCGTCGAGGGCTCAAGCTCACTGCGCTCAAGACTCGACGGCATAGTGCTCTCAGTACTGCACGCGTCAAAACTGACCAGGCAGCTCCTTCTTTTCAGCCGCGGACAGCCCTTCGAGCTTCAGCCTCTCTGTATCAACGGGATCATCGAGAACATACTTAAGATGATCTCCCGGATAATCGGCGAAGGCTTCACCATCTCAACGGACCTCTCCCCGGGGCTCTGGCCCGTGAGGGCGGATGAGGGGAATATCGAGCAGGTGATAATGAACCTCGCCGTCAACGCCAGGGACGCGATGCCCGGGGGCGGGACGCTTTCCATAAAGACCGAGAACCTCGTACTCACGGAGGAAGACTGCATGGGACTGCCCGACGCAAGTCCCGGAAGATTCGTGTGTCTCACTGTGGCCGACACCGGCATGGGGATGAAAAAGGATTATATCAGCCGCATCTTCGAGCCTTTTTTCACCACCAAGGAGTCAGGCAAGGGCATGGGTGTTGGGCTTGCGATGGTCTACGGCGTGATAAAACAGCACGGAGGGTGGATAACCGTCCAGAGCGAACCCAATGAGGGCACCGTCTTCAGGATATATCTGCCTGCCATGGACGAAAAGGCGGCGGAAAGTCATCCTGAGTCACCGGGTAAGAAGACGGGCGGAAGGGGCGAGCGGATACTCCTTGTGGAAGACGAAAAAGATATCAGGGAGTTCTCCAGGACCGTCCTGAGCGAAAACGGCTATGTGGTCTTCACGGCGGACACGGCCGGGGCGGCCGCGGAGATACTTGAAAAGGAGAACTGGGAGATGGACCTCGTCATAAGCGACGCGGTGCTTCCGGACAGGCGCGGCTCTCAGTTCCTTGACTCCGTCATATCGGCCAGACCCGGCATAGCAGTCCTCTTAAGCGGCAGCCTCGCCGATGTGAGGGCCGGCGGCGCGGCGGGAAAAAAGAAGTACAGATACCTGCAGAAACCCTATTCCCTGGCGGGGCTCCTGAGGGCCGTGACGGTCTCACTTGAATCGAGAGAAAACAAAACGCCGACCACTCCGACCCCTCCATGATCTCCTGTATCCCAAAAAAATGAACCTCCCCGGAGCAAGCTCCGGGGTATCTCCTTAAGCCTCCCCTCCCTTGATGGGAGGGGACTGAGGGGTGGGTGAAAACATTTTTTCACCCCCACCCTTCCCTCCCCCATCGAGGGGGAGGATTTTACAAGGAAACCCTGTAGCAAGCAAGCTACAGGGAATTTTGATGGTAATTCGTCACCCATTCGGCGGAAGGGTCCGGTAATGACATCTGACAACGGAAAAAAGCTCAAGAGGATAAATGTCGGCCTGATAGGTTTCGGCACGGTCGGGACTGGGGTCGTAAAGGTCCTCAGGGATAACGCCTCCGTAATAAAGGACAAGCTCGGCTGCGAGGTGGTGCTTAAAAGGGTCGCCGACAGGGACATCACCAGGGACCGCGGGGTCAGGCTCGACGAAGGGGTGTTGACAACCGACGCGATGGATGTGATAAACGACCCGGATATCTCGATAGTAGTCGAGCTCGTCGGGGGCACCGGTATCGCGAAGACCTTCATAATGGAGGCCCTGGAGCGCGGCAAGCATGTGGTCACGGCCAACAAGGCGCTCCTTTCAACGCACGGCAGGGAGATATTCGCCAAGGCCTCGGAAAAGGGGGCCGACATCTACTTCGAGGCGAGCGTGGGCGGGGGCATCCCCGTCATAAAGGCCTTGAGGGAAGGGCTTGCCGCCAACAGGATAGAGTCGCTCTACGGGATAATAAACGGCACCGCTAACTACATACTCTCCAAGATGACGAACGACGGGGGGAAGTTCGAGGACGTGTTAAGGAGGGCCCAGGAGAAGGGCTACGCCGAGGCCGACCCGTCTTACGATGTTGACGGGATCGACACGGCCCACAAGCTCGCGATCCTCATCAACCTCTGCTACGGCTCGTATATCGGGCTCGGCGACATCTATACCGAAGGCATAAGGGACATAAGCCAGCTCGACATAAAGTTCGCCCGCGAGTTCGGCTACAGGATAAAGCTCCTGGCCATAGCGAAATACATCGACGGCAAGGTCGAGGCCAGAGTCCACCCGACGATGATACCGGCCTCTCACCCGCTGGCCATGGTCGACGGGGCCTACAACGCCGTGCACCTCAGGGGGGACGCCGTAGGCTCAGTGATGTTATACGGCCTCGGGGCCGGGATGATGCCGACGGCGAGCGCCGTTGTGGGCGACATCATGGACATATGCAGGAACATAAGGAAGGGCATATCGAACAGGGTCTCTCCGCTCTCCTACACCGATGAGGCCGTAAGGGAGATAAAGCTCAGGGACATAAATTCGCTCGAGATACCCTACTACATAAGGTTTCTGGCCGTGGACAAGCCCGGCGCTCTCTCGAAGATATCCGGGGTCCTCGGGACCCACAACATAAGCATCTCTTCCGTCATACAGAAGGACAGGAAGATCGGCGGGGCGGTCCCGCTGGTGATCGTTACGCACAACGCGCAGGAGAAAAGCCTGAGGGCCGCGATAGCCGAGATACAGAAGATGGACATAATACACGACAAGATAATATATATCAGGATAGAGGAGAACCTCGGTGCGGCTAACTAAAAAAGGACTGTGGGGCGGGATCATCAGGGAGTACAGGGAGTTCCTCCCGGAGATAGAGGACGGCTCCATAACCACCCTTCTGGAAGGGAACACGCCTCTTATCGAGACCGTCAACCTGAAGGACATATTCGGGGAGATAAGGCTTCTCCTTAAGTACGAGGGCTTGAACCCGACAGGGTCGTTCAAGGACCGCGGCATGACTATGGCGGTCTCGAAGGCCAGGGACGAGGGCGCGCAGGCGATAATATGCGCCTCCACCGGCAACACCTCCGCGGCGGCCGCCGCCTACGCGGCGAAGGCCGGGATGAAGGCCTATGTCCTGATACCGGACGGGGCCGTGGCCCTGGGGAAACTCTCGCAGGCGATAATGCACGGGGCGCTCGTGCTGCAGGTGAAGGGCAACTTCGACGAGGCCCTCGACCTCGTCAAGGAGATAGCGCGGAACTACCCCGTAAAGATGGTCAACTCCATAAACCCCTTCAGGATCGAGGGGCAGAAGACCGGGGCCTTCGAGGTCTGCGAGCACCTGGGGTACGCGCCCACCTACCACTTCCTCCCGGTCGGGAACGCCGGGAACATCACGGCTTACTGGAAGGGGTACAAGGAGTATGAGAAGAAGGGGGTCATATCGAACCTCCCCAAGATGATGGGCTTCCAGGCCGAGGGGGCCGCCCCGATAGTGCTCGGGCACCCGGTAGCAGACCCGCAGACCATAGCCACGGCGATAAAGATAGGCAACCCGGCGAGCTGGCAGGGGGCGCTTTCCGCGAGGGACGAGAGCGGCGGAGTCATAGACGCGGTCTCCGACGAGAAGATCGTAGAGGCCTACAAGCTTTTGGCCTCAAGGGAAGGGGTCTTCTGCGAGCCAGCGTCGGCGGCGAGCCTCGCAGGAGCGATAAAGATGAAGAAGGAAGGGGTCTTGAACGACGGGGACACGGTCGTCTGCACCCTTACCGGGCACGGGCTTAAAGACCCGGACAACGCCATGAAGGCCTCGCCCAAGCCTCTCAAGGTGCCGGCCGAACTCGGTAAGATACTGCGTGCGATGGGCCTGTAAGACGAATCTCCTTAAAGACCGCCCCATTGACAAAACCGGGGCCGGATAGGATAATTAAAAACTGGCCCGGCGCGCTCCCGGCAGCAAGCACGGGGGCATTCGGAAGTAAGTACCTCAAAAACCGCACGATAGCCGGGCTTCGGCTTTAAACGCGCCAGATAAATGAACCACCCCGGAGCAAGCTCCGGGGTATCTGAAAACAACCCAGTTATTAGATGTTTTGTATTGTTTTTAACAAAACACCAGGGGCATTGCGTAGCGAGCCTAAAGGAAAGTGAGCTAGCAAGCCTCTGTATGTATTGCGAGCGAGCTTGACAGCGAGCGGAGCAATCGCCCCGAGGCGCGCGACAGCGCGCAAAAAGGCCTTTTGTATTGCGCAGCAAGCTAAAGGGGTATTAGACTCTAAGAGAGAATTAAAAATATGAAATACATCATACTGATAGGCGACGGGATGGCCGACAACCCGATGAAAGAGCTCGGCGGCAAGACCCCGCTTGAGTTCTCCGCCACGCCGAACATGGACCGGCTGGCCGGAAAAGGCAAGTTCGGCCTTTTCGCAACGGTCCCTCCAGGGTACTCGCCCGGAAGCGATGTGGCTAACCTGAGCGTTCTCGGCTACGACCCCAGGAAATACTATACCGGAAGGGCCCCTCTCGAGGCGGCCTCCATCGGTGTGAAGCTCGGAGCCGCTGATGTGGCGTTCAGGTGCAACCTCGTAACGCTTTCAAATGAGGGCGGCCAGACGGTAATGGCCGACTACAGCTCCGGGCACATCTCGACCGAAGAGGCGAGAGAGATAGTAGAGGACCTCGACCGGGCGCTCTCGAAAGAGGGCGTGAGGTTCTACCCCGGCACGAGCTACAGGCACCTGATGGTCTGGAAGGGCGGGCGCAAAGACGTCAAGACCACGCCCCCGCACGACATATCGGACAGACCCGTGGAAGGGCACCTCCCGCAGGGCGACGGCGCGGATAAACTTAAAAGGCTCATCGAGCTTTCATGGGCGGTAATGTCAGACCACCCGGTGAACAGGAAAAGGGTGGCCGCCGGTAAAAAACCCGCTACCTCCGTCTGGCTCTGGGGCCAGGGCGTGGCCCCGTTGATGCCGACGATGAAGGAGAGGTTCGGCGTCGAGGGAGCGATCATCTCGGCCGTGGACCTGATGAAGGGCATCGGCATATACGCCGGGCTTGAAGTGTTGAAGGTCCCCGGCGCCACGGGCTATATCGACACCAACTACAAGGGAAAGACCGAGTTCGCGTTAGCGGCCCTTGAGAAAAAGGACTTCGTCTGCGTCCATGTCGAGGCCCCGGACGAGGCCGGCCACAACGGAAGCCTCAAGGACAAGCTTAAAGCTATAGAAGACTTCGACAAGCTCATCGTCGGGCCGATACTCAAGGGCGCGGAGAAGTTCGGCGAGTTCACGGTGCTGTTGCTCCCGGACCACCCGACCCCGCTTGCCCTTAAGACCCATACCCCGGACCCGGTGCCGTTCGTCCTGTACCAGTGGGGCGGGGGAGCTAAAAAGGATGTGCAAACGATGTTCACCGAGAGGCATGCACAGGCCACCGGTGTGCTTGTGAAGGACTGCACGCGGATGATAGAGGAGTTTTTCGGCAGACCCGAGCAATCCCTGGGGGTATGACCGTCAGGACCTCAGGCGACAACAAACCGCCCCGCCGCAATTCTTCGAGGTATTCGAAGGAAATATCGTTAGTCAGCCTCTGCGGCAAGCCGAGGGGAATCAAACCCCGACAGGGGACTAAAACGTTTACAGGAAGAGGCCCTTTGGACGCTTTTGTCCGGGGCCTCTTTTGATATTTGAATGAAGAAGATACCATATCTCTTTCTGATACTCCTTTTTTCCGTAGCGGCCCTCTATTTTTTCGCCCTGCCTGACGTCGCGGCGCTTAAAAAGGAGAACCCGTTGAAGACCTCGCTAATGCTACTGAGAGAGGCCGAGTGGAAGGCGAAGGGGCTTAAAAGGACCGCGTACCGGGTCTGGGTCCCGTACTCAAGGATATCTCCGTACCTTGTGAAGGCCGCCATCATCGCCGAGGACGACAAGTTCTGGAGCCACGAGGGTTTCGACTACGACGCCATAAAGAAAGCGATAGAGAAGGACATAAAGGCCGGAAGACTCAGGGCCGGGGGCTCAACCATCAGCCAGCAGCTCGCCAAGAACCTCTTCCTCACGCCCGAGAAGACGGCGCTGAGAAAGATACGCGAGGCCGCGATCACATGGAAGATCGAGAGGACGCTCTCCAAGAGGAGGATCATCGAGCTCTATCTGAATGTGGTTGAGTGGGGAGACGGCATATACGGGGCCGAGGCGGCCTCGCGCCATTATTTCGGCAAGTCCGCCGCGGAGCTTACCCCGATGGAGGCGGCGCGGCTCTCGGTAGTGCTCCCGAACCCAAGGAGACTGAACGCCTCCGGGGACCAGCGGTATGTGGCGGCCCGGGCAGAGGTAGTCTACGAGATAATGGTCAGAAGGGGGGTAGTCCTGCCGGAGCTTGAAGAGGCCGAAGCTGAGGCAGGGGCCGGGGATGGAGCAAGCGCCCCCGGTATAGAAGCCGGCCCTGTTGAGGGTAGCGCTACAGAGGCCCCATCGGGACTGAGCGCGCCGGAGGCCACGGGGCCGGTTCAAGACCTCATGCCCGAAAACCGGCCGAAGCCTTAAAAAGTCTTATAATACCCATCGTAGCTTCATCCTCTCGGAACCAATACCCGTTTCCATTCCCATCCCTCTTTTTTTCCACGACTCGGAAGAGAAAAGTCAGCCACCCCGATTTGACAGATATTGCCGAACCGGAGGCTCTTTTTCGCACGCACATTGGCGATGGAGGCCTTAAACGGACGCCCTGGTATTACTAAATTGATGAACGGCCGCAGGGGTGGCTCTTCCCGCAGCCGCTCTATTTGAAGCAGGGGCGCATTACAATTTCAGCTATTTTCATTCGCCGCTTATGTCTCGGCCTCTATCCCGACCCGCGTCCCCTGCACCGATAATAATTCCTCTTTACTCTTCACTGCAGTTGCAGAGCTTTCTTAAGTACGCGACAATTTCCTTTATCTCGGTATCCGTCAGCACGCCATTCCAGGCGGGCATGAGGGCTGATTTGCCCACTGCAACCCCGCCCTGCTCGATGGCCAGGTAAAGGTCCTTGTCCTTGAGCTTCGGCATCTCCGCCCTGTTTGTGTGGTCCCTTGGGGTAGCGGACATATCGGCCTTGTTTATGCCCGCGCCGTTTCCTTTAAGGCCGTGGCACTGGGCGCAGTAGAGCCTGTAGTTGGACTCGGGGTTTTCCGCCCAGGCGCTCCGTATGCCGGCGACAGCTAAAATAATCGTAAACAGGACGGGCAGCGTTATCTTATTCATGGTCCCCTCCTTCTTTTTTCATCGACATTACGAAGTTCGTCAGCAACTCCCTTGAGCGGTCCGAAAGGTTCAAGCTCGGTGCCCAGCCCTTCGGTTCCCAGTACCTCGGGTCTTTAAGAAAACTCATGACCCAGTCGCCGTTAAGCCTTGAGCCAGCGTCATAGAGCGCAGGTGCGCTCACACCGCCTTTTATTTCGCCGTTTAACTCCACCTGGTGGCAGGCGTTGCAGGCCGTGGACTTGAAAAAGCTTACCTTGGCCATGGGCTTTGAGAACTTCGCCCCCGGGGTGTAGACGCCGGCGGGCATCTTCGGGTCCTTGAGGCTCATCAGGTATTTCGCAACTTCTTTGGCTTCGCCGGAGGTGAGCTTTGAGGCGCAAAGCGGAGGCTCTTCGATCTTATCGATGTTTTCCCCGCTCTTTATGTAGTTCAAATATACCGTACCCGTCGGCCTTATCCTGTAAGGCTTCTGGAGAAAACCTTCAAGAAACTTTTCCTGAAACTTGCTGCC
>JACRCJ010000117.1 GCA_016219075.1 Deltaproteobacteria bacterium
CCATACCGTTCGAGGTGCCGTTGAGAACGCGTTAGGCGCATTGAAATGCTGACACTCGGAATAAACAGCAAACCCAAGCTTTCTTACGAGACGTTCTGCCAGCTCAGGGACATCATATACGCGAAGTGCGGTATTTTCTTCTCGGATACGAAGAAGTACCTGCTGGAGACGCGGCTCTCAAGAAGGATAGAGGAGAGGAACCTCAAGTCATTTGAGGACTACTACTATTTCCTGACCTATGACAGGGACAGGGAAAGGGAGATGGTCAATGTCCTTAACTGCGTCGTCACGAACGAGACGAGTTTTTTCAGGGACATGCCCCAGCTTGAGGCCTTTCAAAATGGAGTTGTCCCCCGCATGATCGAAGAGAAAACGGCAGTTTCCGCCGTCAAGACTCTCAAGGTCTGGAGCGCGGCTTCTTCGACAGGCGAAGAGCCCTATACGCTTGCGATGATGCTCATGGAGAACGGGCTTCAGGCCAGGGGCTGGACGCTTGATCTTCTCGGCACCGACATAAGCGACATAGTCTTAAAGACCGCCGCGGCCGGAGTGTACGAGAAGTACTCATTGAGGAATACGCCGGACCAGTACCTGAAAAAATACTTCACAGGGACCGGTGACAGCTACTCTGTGCAGAAAAAGGTCCAGGAGGTCGTCAAATTCAGGAGACTGAACCTTGTGGATTCGCTTGAGACCAGGATGGTCAGGGGCATGGACATAATCTTCTGCAGGAACGTTCTCATCTACTTCGACGACGCTTCCAAGAAGAAGGCCGTTAGTCACCTTTACGACAGCCTCAATAATGGGGGGTACCTGTTCGTCGGATTCTCCGAGACGCTGCATAACATCACGAGGCTTTTCAGGCCCGTGAGCATGGAGCGCCTGGTGGTTTACCAAAAAGTATAAGGGGCCGTTTATGGAAAAAAGGATACTGATAGTCGATGACTGCGATACAACCCGGAAACTTCTGTCCTATATCATACGGGAGCGAGGATATAAGATCATAGGCGCCTCGAACGGGATAGAGGCCCTCGAGATCATGGCGGCGAACCCTGTCGACCTGGTCCTTACTGATCTGAACATGCCGCAGATGGACGGTTTCGAGCTCTCCAGAAACATCCGGGCGGCCGAAGCTTACAGCAAGCTTCCGATAATAATGGTCACGACTGAAGCAGGGGAGATAGACAAGAAGATGGGGGCCGACGCCGGCGTCTCGACTTTTCTGTCCAAGCCGATCACTCCGCAAAGGCTCCTGTACGAGATCGAGAAGCTGCTGTAGGCGGGCGCGCGATAACGCGCCCTCCCCGGCTTAAAACCCCAGGGCATTCAGGACGTTAAAAATAAAAAACAAGTTTTCACAGACATACAGGAGGGATCCGATGTTAGACCAGAACATGAAAATACTTGTAGTTGACGACTTCTCGACGATGAGGAGGATCATTAAGAACATCCTTCGCGAGATAGGGTACAACAATGTTGATGAAGCCGACGACGGTTCAACGGCGCTTGAAAAGCTGAAGGCCGGGTCCTTCGACTTCGTAGTGACTGACTGGAACATGCCCAACATGCCGGGGATCGACCTCCTGAAGGCCATAAGGCAGGACGAGAAGCTTAAACACACGCCGGTGCTTATGGTCACCGCGGAGGCCGCCAAGGAAAATGTCGTCACCGCCGTGCAGGCCGGGGTCAACAACTACATTGTAAAACCCTTTACCGCGGCCGCGCTCAAGGAGAGGATCGACCTTATCCTCGACAAGCTGAAGACGGCTTGACAAAACATTTTGATTAAACGACAGAAAAGGAGAAATCGTCAATGAGCGATCATGGCAATAAGTGGAACTCCGTACTGAGTAAATTAAGGGAAGAACTTTCAAGCCTCGCAAAATTCGTCGATCAGACGAGGCAGGGCATCGACACTCTGGAGACAACGGTAAAGATAAGCTCACAGAGGTTCCCCGAGGCCTCCACGCAGCTCAGCGCCGTAACCGGGGATCTTGAGAACGCCGCCAACAAGATCATGACCATAGTAGAGGGGCTGATGTCCGACGGCGACGCGACGCACGGCCTGTTGAACGAACTAAAGGCCTGGGCCGCGTCTCTTGAAGGCGACGGGGGCGCGAAGGGGACAGCCGTCATAAAGAAACTCGAGGAGATGAACGCAAAGTCTAAAAACGACATGATGGAGATCTTTTCGAACATGTCGTTCCAGGACCTGACCGGGCAAAAACTTAAAAAGGTCATAGGTTCTCTCGCCGTAGTCGAGTCAAAGCTTTTGGAGCTCGCCCTGAACTTCGGGTTTAACGGCGACCCAGCCAAACAGGAACAGAAGACAGAGCTGTTGAACGGACTTAAGGGGCCGACGAACAATCTGCCCATAGACCAGGACGTAGTGGACAGGATAATGAAGGAACTCGGCGCCTGAAAGGCGGGGATAAGCCAACGCCTGGCCCGTACAAACAAACAGAGAGGGATGACGATATGTCTTTTCCGACAGATGACATGGACGATATCATAAACGACTTTATCGCGGAGTCTACCGAGGCCCTTGACTCGCTTGACCAGAAGTTCATCGAGCTTGAGAAAAAGCCGGACGACACCACGCTGTTGAACGATATCTTCAGGTCGGTCCACACGATAAAGGGCGCCGCCGGTTTCCTCGGGTTTCAGCAGATGGTCGAGGTCACGCATGTCACCGAAGACATCCTGAACAAGCTCAGGAAGGGCGAGATGAAGGTGGACCCGGTAATCATGGACGCCATCCTCCAGTCTATTGACCTCATAAAGCTGCTGCTCAGGAATATTAAGGAAAAAAACGGAAAAGAAGAGAATATCGAGCCGACAAAGGACCTCCTGAGATCAGTACTTGAAGGTAAGGCGGTCACAGAGACAAAGACCGTTCAGAGCGGAGCGCTACCGCAGTCAGAGGCCCCGGACACGGCGCCCCGGGCCGTCCAGACCGCTACAGCGGCTCCACATGAAGCAAGCGAAACCGTCACAGCCGCAGCCGCCCCGGAAGCCGATGCGTCAAAGACGCAGGCAAAGGCCGAAGACGCCCCGCATGCGAAGGAACAGTCGATAAGGGTGGACTTGGACAGGGTAGACTCCGTCATGAACCTGGCCGGTGAGCTTGTGCTTTCCAGGAACAGGCTGATGAGGCTCGGCGCAAAACTGAGCGAAAGCGATTCAGACAGCGAGCTCTCCTCCCAGATGAACGAGGCGATAGCGCAGCTCGATCTCGTCACGACCGACGTGCAGCTTGCCGTCATGAAGATGAGGATGCAGCCCATCGCCAAGGTCTTCAACAAGTTCCCGAGGATGGTCAGGGACCTCGCCAGACAGAACAATAAGGAGATCGAACTCGTTATAAGCGGCGAGGAGACCGAACTCGACAAGACGGTCATCGAGGAGATAGGCGACCCGCTTGTGCACCTTATAAGAAACGCCGTGGACCACGGGCTTGAGACCCCGGAAGAGAGGGTCGAAAAAGGCAAACCCAGGGGCGGCGCTATTCGTCTCTCGGCCTACCAGGAAGGCCGGAACATCATCGTCTCCGTAGCGGACGACGGCAAGGGGATCGACCCGGCCTCCATAAGAAGGTCGGCTGTCGAAAAAGGGCTTTTGACGCAGGATGAGGCCGACAGGCTCTCCAAAAAAGATTCTCTCGCGCTGATATTCATACCCGGTTTTTCAACGGCCAAGGTCGTCTCCAATATCTCCGGCAGGGGCGTGGGGATGGACGTGGTAAAGACCAACATCTCAAGGATCAACGGGAACATATCGGTTGAATCGGAGGTGGGCAAGGGCACAAGCATTATCTTCAGGCTTCCGCTTACGCTCGCCATAATCCAGGCCCTCACCGTGGAGACGAACGGGGAGGTCTACGGGATCCCGCTCTCTACCGTCATAGAGAACATCAGGGTCATGGCCGAGGACATAAAGACAGTAGAGGGGCAGGAGGTAATACACATCAGGGACAGGGTATTCCCGGTCGTGCGCCTCGGGAGTCTTGTCTCCGGTGACTTTTCCATGCGCTCCAGCGAGTGGAAGTACATCGTGATAATCGGGATAGGCGACAAGAAGTTCGGCCTTCTTGTCGACAGGCTCCACGGTCAGGAAGAGATAGTGATGAAGTCCATGGGAGAGTACCTTAAAGGCACCGAGGGCATAGCCGGCGCGTGCATAACCGGGGACGGCAATGTCATATTGATACTTGACGTGGCGGGCCTCCTTGAGACAAGCAGAAAAATCTACGCACACTAAGGCGAAAATAATGTCACATGTCAGGGTTTTAATCGTAGATGATTCCGCCTTTATGCGCAGGGTTATCCGGCAGATGCTTGAGACGGACCCGGATATAGAGGTCCTGGGTGTCGCCAGAGACGGGATGGAGGGCGTGGAGATGGCCCTTTCGCTTCATCCCGATGTCATCACCATGGACATCGAGATGCCGAGGATGGACGGACTTCAGGCTACCGAGATGATAATGGAGAAGTCCCCGACGCCCATCATCATGGTAAGCTCCCTGACCAAAGAGGGGGCCAGGTCCACCTTCGAGGCGCTCGACAAGGGGGCCGCCGATTATATCTCCAAGAACCTTGTCGCCTCGTCATTCGACATGATGAAGATACAGGACGAGCTGATAGGGAAGATCAAGGCCGTCGCCAAGAAAAAGGACAGGGTCTTCGGTCTGAGGGCCTTTAAAAAGCCCGAGCCGTTAGTTGTCCCGAAAAAGAGCTTCGCCACGCAGAAGATTGGTCTGGTCGCCATAGGCGCTTCAACAGGCGGCCCGAGGGCCATCCAGGAGGTGCTCTCCCACCTGCCAGCCGACCTTGATACGCCGTTTCTTGTCGCCATACACATGCCCGGCGCCTTCACCGGAGCGTTTGCCGAGAGGCTCAATGGTCTCTGCAAGCTTACGGTCAAGGAAGCCGAAAACGGCGAGAAGATAAAGCCCGGGGTCGTTTTTCTGACCCCCGGGGGACATCAGACAAAGGTCAGGAGAAATGGGCTTACGGACTTCTATATCGAGATAGGCGACGAGCCGAAAAACTCCCTTTACAAACCCTCTGTCGATGTGGTGATGACCTCGGTGGCCGAGTGCTACCCGGGACGCTCCCTCGGAGTGATACTTACCGGGATGGGGCACGACGGGATGGAAGGCATGAAGACTATAAAAGCGAAGGGCGGCAAGACCCTGGCCCAGAGCGAAGAGACGTGCACCGTATACGGGATGCCGAAGGCTGTGGTCGATGCCGGGCTCGCCGACAAGATAATCCCCCTGGGCAAGATAGCCGCCGAAATAGTCAATATGATCTGATCCGCATTAACTCTAAATAAAATCGTGTTTGTGACGATATATAAAGTCAAGAGATTAAAATTCTCCGCCATGTATGACGGAGAATTTTGATGGTAAGGAAAAATCATTTTTATTTGCCACTCCTTGACCCGCCGCTAAAGCGACGGGATTGCAGAGTGGCACGCCCATTCATCGGGACTTGAACTTATGGATATATTAACTATATTAGGTCTGATATTCGGTTTCGGCGCCGTAATAGGCGGGCAGGTGCTCGAAGGCGGTTCCCTGCACTCGATAACCCAGTTTACCGCCGCGATAATCGTCTTCGGCGGCACTATCGGCGCAGTCATGGTGAATTACCCGCTTCACACCTTCGTCCTCGCTCTCAAGAACGCCAGGCTCGCGATAATCAACCATAGCGTGGACCCGAGGACTATCATCAAGTACATCTCTGAGCTTGCCGCCATAGCGAGAAAAGACGGCCTTCTGGCGCTCGAGTCGAAGGTCAAGAAGACCCAGGACCCGTTTTTGAAAAAGGGCCTTCAGCTCGTGGTCGACGGCACGGAGCCCAAGCTCACGAGGGAGATACTCGAGATAGAGATGGCCTACTCTGAGGAGTACAATCACGCATCGTCCAAGGTGTTCGAGTCGGCCGGCGGATACGCTCCCACGATAGGCATCCTCGGGGCAGTCCTCGGGCTCATACATGTAATGGAAAACCTCGCGGACCCCTCAAAACTCGGCGCCGGGATCGCCGTGGCCTTCGTCGCCACGGTCTACGGCGTCGGCTCGGCGAACCTTCTGTACCTTCCATTGGCCGGAAAACTCAAGCTCAAGATGAGAGAAGAGGCGATCATGAAGGAGCTTATAATAGAGGGGCTAATATCTCTGTCCGAAGGCGAGAACCCCAGGAGAGTCGAGGAGAAACTTACCGGCTTTCTCAGGGACTCGCAGAAAAAACGCTGACCCGGAGTTCCAATGGCAAGGAAGAAGAAAGCGGAAGAGCATGAAAACCACGAGAGGTGGCTGGTATCCTACGCCGACTTCATAACGCTCCTTTTCGCGTTTTTCGTCTCCATGTACGCAATCTCGTCGGTCAACGAGGGCAAGTTCAGGATAATGAGCGAGGCCCTCGCCATCGCGTTCAACCCGTCCCTTTACACCTCCACCAAGATGCAGGAAGGCCCGCGGTTCGTCAAAGAGCAGAAGTCGCACATGTCCCAGGAATTCAAGGACATGCACACGAATAACTTCCAGAAGCTCCAGACGGCGCTTAAAGACCTGGAAAAGGAGAAGAAACTGACTCTCCTGCTGGATGACCAGAAGATAACGATAAGGATCTCCGAGTCAACGCTTTTCGGCCCCGGCTCCGATGAGCTTGTGCCTGAAGCCGTACCGGTACTCGACGAGGTCGCATCCGCCCTCCGGGATATCCCCAATAACATCAGGATAGAGGGGCACACGGATAACATCCCGATCAACACCGAACGGTTCCCGTCAAACTGGGACCTGTCGAGCGCAAGGGGGGTCAAAATCCTCAAGTTTCTGATAGATTCCCACAAATACGACCCCAGGAAGATGTCAGCCCTCGGCTACGGAGAGTACAGGGCGATAGCCACCAACGACACCCCCGAGGGCAGGAGCAAGAATAGAAGGGTCGATATCATGGTAGTCAACGGGGATTCCGTCGATATTGAGCCGTAGGCCGAAGTCCCTGATATTTTTGATTTTAGTTTTTTTTTATCCCGCCGATAACCTGAGTATGCGCATATACACAGGGAAAACCGGTGCGCTGTTAACGGCAACCGCTTGAGACATTTCACTTCAAATAAGCGCTGTAAGGAGGCTGTCCATGGATGTAAAAAAGGATTTTGACTCTAAAGAGGTTCTTCAGCTCGTTACCTTCAGGCTCGGCAACGAGGAGTTCTCCCTTGATATCCTCAAGGTGCAGGAGATAATCAGGCACATGGACCTTACAAGGGTCCCCAAGACCCCTGAATTCGTCGACGGTGTGATAAACCTGAGGGGAAGGGTCATCCCGGTACTCGATTTAAGGAAGAGGTTCGGGCTCCCCAAGGACGAGAACACGAACGAGACAAGGATAATAGTCGTGGATGTGGACAACAGGACGGTAGGACTGAAAGTGGACGCCGTCTCGGAAGTGTTAAGGCTTCCCGCCGATACGGTAGAGCCCCCGCCGGCGATAATAACGGGCGTGGAGTCGGAATACATAAAGGGTGTCGGAAAGCTTGACGGTAGACTTCTGATACTGCTTGATGTGGCGAAGATACTTACATGTACCGAGAGAGACGCCCTCGGTAACGTTATGAACGCGGTGGCGTAAACTCCGGGCGCGCCGCCTTGCAATCGCCTTACAATAATGTCAGAGGAGGCAGTATGAATTTTGAGTCGGTGAAAACAAGGTTTATGGGGAGCTATGTATTCCTGATACTTTTGTTCCTGATACAGCTCCCGATAGTCTACATGCTCGTCGGAGGGATGAGCA
>JACRCJ010000110.1 GCA_016219075.1 Deltaproteobacteria bacterium
AACCTTTCATAACGCTCCGACTATCTCCATTCCCTGAAATCCGATTACCCGGAATCAATCATTAATAACGCATGGATAATGACTGGCCTGTAATAACCAAAACAATTTGCCAGTATAACTTCTGGACCTCTCTTCTGGCATACTCCTCAAGGGCCTGCCAGTTTGCCCTTGACTCATGGACCTCATCAGTGGTGTACTTACGCATGGCGGTGGTACTCCTTTCTTTGGGCTTCTTGCCCGGTTCTGGCGAACCTGAAGGATACACCGCCTTCTACTCATTTACACACCTTTTTATACTACCTCTTTAAATCAGCGATAAAACCGCTTATATGGTGGACTGAAGGCGAGCCGAAATGAATATTATAGTCTGTTTAAAAAGAGTCCCTGACACCACGGCGAGGATAGAGATCGAAAAGGACGGCCTGGATATAAAGACGGATCTGCCGTGGATTCTAAACCCGTATGACGAGTTTGCCGTAGAAGAGGCCATAAGGATAAAAGAGAGGTTCGGCGGCAAGGTGACCCTGGTGACCGCCGGAGCCGGGGGCGGTGAGGAGATACTCAGGAAGGGAGTCGCCATGGGCGCCGACAGCGCAGTCTATGTAAAAGACCCTCTCTTGAATGGATTGGAAGGCATAGGGGCGGCCCGGGTCCTCTCAGCGCTGATCAGGGAGGTCCTGTTCGACCTTGTACTCTGCGGAAAACGGGGCACCGACGCTGATTCAGGCGTCGTCGGGCCGGCTATAGCAACGCTCTTGAATATTCCGCTCGTCACCGCCGTAAAAAAACTCGACATATTCCCGGAAGAAAGGCGTGCCGAGGCCCTCAGAGAAACGGAAGAAGGCGCAGAAGCGGTCGAGTGCCCGATGCCGGCGGTTTTTACAGCCGAGAAAGGACTCAATGAGCCGAGATACCCGTCTCTTACGGGCATAATGAAGGCAAAAAAAGCGGAGATAAAATATATTGACCTGAATTCTTTGGGGGTCGGGCCCGACCTTTTTAAAGACACCTTGAAAAGGGAAGGCCTCAGTTACCCGCAGGTCAAGCGTAAAGGTGTTATACTTAACGGTGATATAGCGGAACAGGTTAAAGAGGCTGTCAAGTTCTTGAAAACCGAGGTGAAGGTCATTTGATCTGGGTTCTCTCTGAGTCAGGCGGTAAGGGTATTGTCCCCGCCACGCATGAGGCGCTTGCGGCAGGCAGAATCCTCTCGGATTCACTGGAGACGGGATGTAACCTTATTATCCCCGGAGCGGGCCTCGCAGAAGTGCCTAAGGGCCTCATTAAAAAGGCTGACCGCGTCTATCTCCTCGAACACCCCCTCCCTGGGTCTTATACAAGCGAGTGCGTCGGGCTGGCATTAGCCGGATTTTTGCGGGGAAGAAAGGTCTTCGCTTTAATCATCCCCGGCACATCGATTGGCAAAGATATTACCCCGTTTCTTTCTATTTCCCTTGGACTCCCGTGCGCGGTCAATGTTATCAGCCTTGAGGTGACAGACAAGACCGTCTACTTAAGGCGGCCTCTCTACGGGGGCAGGGTTGTCGAGAGATTATCCTTAAAAGACGGCGCCGTAATTTCCCTGATGCCGAGGGCCTTTACAGAGGCGCCGGATAAGGCTTTAGACGCAGAGCTTATAAGGGTAGAGGCAAAGCTCAGGGAAAACGGCCTTAAGGTCAAGTCTACCCAGATAAAAAAGGGTTCTGACATAAAGGATATCGTCGAGGCTGAGGTCATAGTCTCCGGCGGGAGGGGGATGGAGGGACCGGATAACTTTAAGCTCCTCGAAGAGCTCGCCGCCTCCCTTGGCGGAGTTACCGCCGCGTCAAGGGCCGCTGTGGACGCCGGATGGGTGCCTCACAGCCGCCAGGTCGGTCAAACCGGTAAAACAGTTTCGCCCAGGCTTTACATCGCCTGCGGCATATCCGGGGCCCCTCAGCATATAGCCGGCATGAGGACCGCCAGGTATGTCATGGCGATCAATAAAGACCCCAACGCCCCGATATTCCATGAGGCTGACCTGGGGGTCACCGCCGACCTCTTCGAGGCGGTGCCGCTCCTGATCAAAGCGATAAAAGAGGAAAGACGATGAGCGAGAGATTCGACTGCGTTATAGTCGGCGCGGGACCTTCTGGAATAGCCGCGGCATACAAGCTCGCAAGCTCCGGGCTCAGCGTGGCCGTCTTTGAAAGGGGGGAGACACCGGGATCAAAAAACATGTCCGGCGGCGTCCTCTACTCCACCGTCTTAAACAAGCTGATACCGGAGTTCTGGAAAGAGGCCCCCGTGGAAAGACACGTCACAAGGAGGAGATATTCGCTTCTTTCAAAGGATTCGGCTGCCTCTTTCGACCTTGAGTTCGAGCCGTTCAACACGCCTCCGTACAATAACAGTTTTACGGTTTTAAGGGCAAGGTTCGACCGGTGGTTCGCGAAAAAGGCTGAAGAAGCCGGAGCGGTAGTCGTGACGGAGGCCGTGGTCGATGACTTTATATACGAGGACGGCAAGGTAAACGGAGTAAGCGTCAGGATGGAAGGCGGGGCCGTCTACTCGGACGTGGTCATCTGTGCGGAAGGCGCCAACTCGCTTCTGGCGGAGAAGTCCGGACTGAAGAAAAGGCCGGACCCCGGCTCGATGGTCTTAGGCGTGAAGGAGATAATAAGCCTTCCGAAGGAAGTCATCGAGGGCAGGTTCTCTCTGGAAGACGGGCAGGGAGCGGCCCTTGAGTTCTTCGGTGAGGCATTGGGCGGGGTGGCGGGGTCGGGCTTCATATATACCAATAAAGACACCCTGTCCGTCGGCATCGGGTGCCCGGTGTCGGTACTTAAAGAAAAGGGCCTCAAGCCAAATGAGCTTATGGACGGGTTCAAAAAGCACCCATCCGTCAGAAGACTTTTAAGGGGCGGCAATATCGAGGAGTACTCGGCCCACATGATACCCGAGGGCGGGTATAACACCTTGCCGGAGCTTACAAAAGACGGCCTTATACTTGTCGGGGATTCGGCCGGTTTCGTAAACCCGTCCATCTGCAAGGAAGGCTCAAACCTCGCCATGGCTTCCGGTGTCTATGCGGCTGAGACGGTCATCGAGGCGAAAAACAGAGGCGATTTCTCGAAGTCCGTCCTTGACGGATATACAGAGAGGCTTAAAGAGAGCTTTGTGCTTAAAGACCTTAAAAAATACAGGGACGTCCCCGGTATCCTCCATTCGGCGCCGGGGATCTTCAAAGAGTATCCTGACGCGATACTCGAGTTCCTGCAGGGGTATTTCAAGATTTCGGAAGAGAGCAAGGATTCGGCCCGCCGGGAGATAAAAAAACTCTTCCGCAGCAAGGTCCCGGTGTGGCGCCTCATGGTCGATCTCTTGAGGCTCAGGAGGTTTTTCACATGACGGAAGAATTTCTTAAACCCCTGGAAGAAAAGACTCTCGCCGAAAAACTTTTCCTGGTGAGGTTCAAGGTAGACTCCGCCAGCCACCTCATACTCGACAAAGAGGTATGCTGGGAGTGCGGGGAGCGTGCGTGTCTGAGTGTCTGCCCGACGGAGGTGTACAAATGGGAGGAAGGCAAAAAAGAGATCACCGTATCTTACGAGGGCTGCCTTGAGTGCGGTACCTGCAGGATCGCATGCTCCGAAGGGGCCATTGACTGGAGGAACCCGAGAGGCGGGTTCGGCGTGAGCCTCAGGTTCGGCTGAATACTAAACCGCGAAGGAGGGTATGCCCATGGAGTTTGCGTTCACGGAAGAACAGAAGATGGTAAGGGAGATGGCGAAGAAGTTCGCCGACACCGAGATAGCGCCCGTCGCAAGGGAGAACGATATCCTCGAGCGTTTCCCGATCGCTATCATAAAGAAGATGGGACCGCCGGGTCTTCTCGGCGGCCCGGTGCCTGAGGCTTACGGCGGGGCGGGGCTTGATTTCATAAGCGACGCCATCATATTCGAGGAGATCGGGAGGGCCTGCTCTTCTGTCAGGACGATCGTCTCGGTACAGGTCTCGCTTGTTGAGCTTTCGATCCTCAAATGGGGGACCGAAGAGCAGAAAAAAAAGTATCTGCCCGCTCTGTGCAGGGGGGAAATCCTGGGGGCCTTCGCCCTAACGGAGCCGGAGGCCGGAAGCGACGCGGCCGGGATTAAGACCTCGGCTCAGAAAACATCGGACGGATGGGTGCTTAACGGCTCAAAGACATGGATTTCCACCGGAAGCGTAGCCGACATAGTCATAATCTTCGCGCAGACAGACCCCTCAAAGGGATATAAGGGCATTACCGCCTTCATAGTGAAAAAAGGCGCCGCGGGGTTCTCCTCAAGGGAGATAAAAGGCAAACTCGGGCTTAAATCCGCGGATACGGCAGAGCTCTTTTTCGAGGACTGCCTTATCCCCGAAGACTCGATTTTAGGCGGTGTCGGAGAGGGCTTCAAAATCGCTCTTTCAGCGCTCGACAACGGCAGGTACGGGGTGGCCGCCGGGTGTGTGGGGATCATACAGGGATGCGTTGACGCCTGCGTCAGGTACTCGAAGGAGAGACGCCAGTTCGGCAAGCCCATCGCGTCGTTCCAGCTCGTGCAGGATATGATAGCGAGGATGCATGTGGATCTTGAGGCGGCAAGGCTTCTGGTCTACAGGGCCGGAGACCTTAAGAACAAGGGCATAAGAAACACCCTTGAGACTTCCGTCGCGAAATACTTCGCGAGCGAGGCCGCGGTAAGGGCCGCTACAGACGCCATACAGGTCCACGGCGGCTACGGCTATTCGAACGAATACCCGGTGGAGCGTTATTTAAGGGACGCCAAAGTCGCGACCATCTACGAAGGGACTTCCCAGATTCAAAAGCTCATAATAGGGGAGCACATCCTTGGGATAAAGGCGTTCGTGTAGCTCTGTTTTTTTGTTTTGACCGTAGAGGTCCGGCTCATTCGTATCTGTAAAAACCCTCTTTCGTTTTCCTTCCGAGCTTTCCCGCTTTTACAAGGGACTCAAGCGTGCGGGTGGGTTTGTACCTTTCGTCGTTCAAGTCTTTATAGAGGGTCTTCATTATATCCAAACAAATATCGAGGCCCATGAAGTCGGCCAGCTCTATGGGGCCCATCGGGTGGTTCATCCCGTACTTCATGACCGTATCTATGTCTTCTTTTCCGGCCACGCCCCTTTCCAGAAGCCTTAAAGCCTCGCCGATGAGCGCGAAGAGAAGGCGGTTTGAGATGAAGCCGGGGGAGTCATTGACCACCGCCGGGACCTTCTCGATCTTTCTCGCGAGTTCAACTACGGTGTCCAGGGTCTCTTTAGAGGTCTTTTCACCCTTTTCCACCTCCACAAGCTTCATGACCTTCGGCGGGTTCATGAAGTGCATGCCTATGAACCGCGACGGGTCATCAAGGCATCCCGAGAGTTCCGTAATAGAGAGGGCGGAGGTATTGGAGGCGATCACGGCGTCTTTTTTGCAGACACCGTTGAGGGCCTTGAATATCTCCTTTTTTACTCCCATCTCCTCAAAGACCGCCTCTATGACGATGTCGCAGTCTTTTACCGCTTTTATATCGGTAGACGTCCTGATGAGGCCTTTGACCTTATCCCAGAGCTCCGCGGGTGTTCTCTCCCTGACCTTCTCAAGCGCGCCTTCAAGGATCGATTCATCCCTGTCGATAAGAGTTACCTGGTAGTCATGGAGCGCGAATACCTGCGCTATGCCTCTGCCCATGGTCCCGGCGCCGACAACACCCACCTGTTCTATTTTTTTCATGGCTTGTATCCTCTATTTAAAGGCCCTCACGGCCATGCTCATGGCCCCTCCCCCGCCGAGGCACAGGGTCGCAAGCCCCACCTCCTTCTTCCTGTTTCTCAAGGCGTGTATCAGCGTGACCAGGACCCTTGCCCCGCTTGAGCCGATCGGATGTCCGAGGGCTATGGCCCCGCCGTTCACGTTTACCTTCGCCGGGTCTATTCTGAGCTCTTTTATTACGGCGAGCGTCTGGGCCGAAAACGCCTCGTTCTCCTCGATCAGGTCGAATGAGTCTAACTTAAGCCCCGTCTTCTTTAAAAGTTTCTTTACGGACGTGAGCGGGGCAAGGGGGTACCACTTCGGGTCAAGGTGTCCTGTTGAGTAACCTATGATCTTCGCGATGGGTTTAATTCCAAGCCTTTTGACCATCTTCTCCGACATGAGTATCAGCGCCGCCGCCCCGTCGTTTAATCCGGGAGAGTTGCCGGCGGTTATGGTGCCGCCGGCTTTAAAGACCGGCTTCAGGCGCTTAAGCTTCTCCGGGCCCGTATCCCATCTGATAGTCTCGTCTTTATCGACGAGCGAGTCCTGAGTCTTAATCGGGACAATCTCTTCCTTGAAAAGACCCTTCTCCGTCGCCCTCATCGCTTTTTTGTGGCTCAGGAAGGCGAAAGCGTCCTGTTCCTTTCTGGAGATATCGTATTTTTTCGCCGTAAGCTCGCATAGAGTGCCCATGTTCGCGTTATAGTAGCAGTCCCGGAGGCCGTCATATATCATCGAATCAACGGCCTCTGAATCCCCGTATCTTTTTCCCGCCCTCATCTCTTTCAACAGAAATGGCGCGTTACTCATGCTCTCCATCCCGCCCGCCACTACTACGTCGGCATCATTGAGCATGATGGCCTGAGCGCCGAGGGCCACCGCCTTAAGCCCCGAGGCGCAAACCTTGTTTACCGTAAACGCGGCTACCGTCGGCGGTAGTCCCGCAAGGAGCGCCGCCTGCCTTGCCGGGTTCTGCCCGACTCCCGCGCACAGGACATTACCCATTATAACCTCGTCCACAAGCGAAGGCTTTAAACCTGCACCCCTCAGGGCTTCTCTTATGACGGTGGACGCGAGCACCGGAGCCGGAGAGGAGGAGAGCCTGCCCAAAAGCTTTCCTACCGGAGACCTCTTTGCGCCTACGATAAAGACTTCCATGATTTTCAGCCCTTTTTTCTCTCGAGGAATTCCCTCATGAGTCTTTTTTGGTCATCGTAAGAGAAGAGTTTGCTGAACTCCTCCACCTCTTTTTCCATGGAGCCTGAGTCTATGAGAGACTTTGCAGCCTCAAGGCATTGGGCCGGTTTTGAGGCGATAAGGGCAGCGAGGCCCATCACCTCTTCCATCAGCCTGTCTTTCGGGACGATTCTATTTACAAGACCGAGCGTCAGGGCTTCTTCAGCTCCGACCCTCCTGCCCGTGAATATGAGTTCCTTCGCCTTGAGGCGGCCTATCCTCTTTGGAAGCCTCTGAGTGCCCCCGGCCCCCGGCAGTACCCCGATGTTTATCTCCGGTTGGCCGAATTGGGCCGCCTCGGAAGCTATAGCGAGGTCGCATGAGAGCGCGAGTTCGCACCCTCCGCCAAGCGCAAAGCCGTTTACAGCGGCTATCGTAGGCCTGCTGAAACCTTCAAGCGTATCCAGCGCCTTATGGATCAATTTTGCGAAATCAAGAGCCGCCTCAGGGCCGAAGGCGGACATCTCTTTGATATCCGCACCGGCCACAAATGTAGCCCCTTCGCCGGTGACCACAAGGACCTTGACTTTTTTTGGTGACGAACCGAGGATTTCAAGGACGGATATGAGGTCGTTGAGTACGGCTGTGGAAAGGACATTCACCTTCGCGCCGTTGAAGGTGATGACGGAGATATCGCCTATTTCAGCCTTAAAACCGTTAAATTGCTTGATTTCGGACATTGTGCGGCGCCTCCGAGTTAAGGATTTAGAAGGATCCGGCTACATAATTAATATACCAATTCAGGCTTTTGTCAAATATAGATCTGTTTATACAAAGGAAGAAGGCCTTTCAGAAGTGGTGCGCTAATACCGGGTCTGCCGCTGCCGGAGAGCTGTTGGACTGGGGTTGAGGCTTTGGACAGGATTAGCACAATTTTAGCACAGTCC
>JACRCJ010000118.1 GCA_016219075.1 Deltaproteobacteria bacterium
GGCAGGAGTACGCCTTCGAGGTCACGGACGCCGTCGAGGTGTTAAGGCAGAGACAGGTCACGGAGGTCCCCAGGACCCCGGAGTTCATAAAAGGCATACTCTCGGTGCGCGGAGAGATGGTGCCCGTGATAGACCTTAAAAAAAGGCTCGGGATCCCGCCGGAGGGATCCACAGGAGCCGGCAGGATACTGATAGCGGCCATGGAGGACCTTAAGGCCGGGTTCACCGTGGACAGGCTCGCCGGGGTCAAGGAAGTCCCCGTGCAGTCGGTCGTGGCCCCGGACAAGTCGGACTCAGGGTTTTTAAAGGGCGTCATCCACGGCGGAGACGCTTTGATACTCCTTCTGAACATCTCCAGGCTCGTGGACATGTCCATACGGTGACCTTCCCTGAGAACTCAAAAGATGAATAAGACCGGACGCGGACATATTGGCGGCGACTTCCAGTTCGCGCGCTTCAGCCTCGGCGGGCGCGAGTTCGGGATAGAGGTGAGGGATGTCAAAGAGATAGTCCGGTTGAGGGAGACATCAAGGCCGCCCGGCTGCCCGCCGTTCCTTGAAGGGTTCATCACCCTTAGAAATATCGTTGTCCCCGTACTCGACTTGAGAAAGAGGTTCTCTCTTCCGGTTTCCGCCTTCCCTGACGCGAGGATAATAATAATCTCGGCAGAAGGGCTCATAGCCGGTCTGGTGGTCGATTCTGTCGGTGATGTCAGCGCCGGAGGAAAAGAGACGGCCCCGGCTCCATGCGCCGATGAGCCGTGGAGAGACTGTGTCGAGGCGGTCGTGGAGTGCCAGGGGCAGACCGTAAGGATAATAAACCCCTCGGCGCTGCTGACCGATGACGAGAAGTTGTTCTTGTGCGCGCCTTTTACTGAAGGGTAGGGGTTGGGATTGGAACTGAATGTCCTTGTTATAGACGACTCCGCCTATGCCAGGGTCGCTCTTCGCGGCATGATGGAGACGATGGACGGCTTTAGTGCGACCGTCTCCACGGCCGTGGACGGCCTCGACGGGTACAGGCAGGCCATCAAGAGAGAGCCCGACCTCATAATGCTCGACCTTGAGATGCCGGAGATGGACGGATTCACCTTCTTGCGGCTCATCAGGGGCTCAAGCGTCCCCGTAATAGTCGTCTCCGGCACAGGGAGCGAGGATAGCGCGTCAAAGGCCCTTGAACTCGGCGCCTCGGCCTACATCGAAAAACCGTCGCTCAGCACCCCGGACAGGCTCTTTTCCATAAAAGGGGAGATCTCCGAAAAAGTAAACGCCATCAGGTTCCCGGCTTCTTCGGAGAGAAAGGGCCGTTTCAAGGCTTCGGACATCTACATTGGCGCTCCCGAGGCCGTGATCATAGGCGCCTCGACCGGAGGCCCCAGGGCCGTTACCTCGTTGATAAAGACTCTGCCCGCCGGACTGCCTTCCGTCTTCGTCGTATCCATGCATATGCCGCCGTGGCTCACGGTCCCTTTCGCCGAGAGGCTTGACGCCCAATCCCTTCTCCCGGTCAAGGTCGCACGGGACGGGACCGCGGTTGAAAAGGGGGAGGTGCTGGTGGCCCCCGGAGGGCACCATATCTCGTTCCTGAGGACCGGGGGCCGGGTAGTCTCAAGGCTTAAGCCGGCTGAACCCGCCGACCTGTACTCCCCTTCCATCGACCTGGCCTTTTCGTCGGGCGCTCTTGTCTGGGGGGGGCGCCTTGTTGGCGCGGTCATGACGGGCATGGGTGAGGACGGGAGCAAAGGCATCGTAAACATTAAAGAAAACGGCGGAGTGGTGCTCGCAGAGGCGAGAGAAAGCGCGGTAGTTTACAGCATGCCCGAAGCGGCCATGGCAACGGGCATGGTAGACCGGGTTTTGTCGAGCCGGGATATGGGGGAATGGATAGCGCGCAGATCCGGCAGGGGTTCCATAAAATTGGCTTGAAAAACTTCACTTTTTTTGGTATCCTTGACCATCGGCCGTGTCATTATTTTGTCTTTACCCTAAAACAATGGAGGACCTGTTGGCAAAAGGGGCGTCTTCGAAGAAAAGAGTTTTCAGTCTTTCAACCTTTATCCTCTTGTTTTCAACCCTCATCATGCTCTCAGGGTGTGCCGGGGTAAGCGAGCTTAAGGTCACGAGGGACCCGAAAGAGCTTTACGACAAGGCCGTGACTGCTTACCTGGAGGACAAGTACGATGACGCCGAGAAGTACTTCAGGGCGCTTATGGAAGACCATCCCTTGAGCCCGTACTCGCTTGAGGCGCAGCTGATGCTCGGGGATGTCTGCTACGCCCAGGAAAAGTACGATGAGGCGAATTCGTACTACACGAATTTCGTGGCCCTCCATCCGTCTCACCCCAGGGCCTCGTACGCGCTCTTCCAGAAGGGGATGAGCCACTTCAAGGATGTTTTGACGATCGACCGTGACCAGGCTTCCACGAAAAAGGCCCTCTTCGCCTTCGAGGACCTTGTCTCCGCTTACCCGGAGTCCACTTACAGCGGCAAGGCCGGGGAGATGATAAAGTTCCTTAAAAGAAGGCTTGCCGACAGGGAGTTCTACATAGCCCGTTTTTACTTCAAAAGCGAGAACTACAAGGGCGCGCTCTCCAGGTTCAGAGACATACTCAGGGACTACCCGGACGCCGGTATCACCGACGAGACCCTTTACTACATCGGCGAATCCTACTCAAAGCTCGGAGAGAAAAAGCTCGCCACGGACGCGTATACCACGCTTATAAGCAACTACCCGGAGAGCCCCTTCGCACGGGACGCAAGAGACAGTCTCTCTCGCGTCCTTTAAGCCGTATCAGGTTGTCGGGGAGAGTTTTTTTGAGACGGTCTCAAAAGCGCGCTGCCTGGGAAGAGAAGCAGGGCCGCCTGTTGGGGGGCAGTGGGGCACTGGGGTAGTGGAGCAGTGCCGCTTTTTTGCGCGACGAGACCTCTTTGCAAGTCCTGCCCGGCGGTGGGCTCTGTAGGCAGATATCCCTCAAAAACCGCACGAAACAGGCTTTTTGCTGAATAAACTACCCCGCCGCAAGCAGCGGGGTATTCGAAGGAAATATCGTTAGTCAGCCTACGCGGCAAGCCACGGGGAATTAAACCCCGACAGGGGATTAAACGCTCCGGAAGATCAAAGGAGGCCTGATGGATAAGGGCTGGCAGCACAA
>JACRCJ010000119.1 GCA_016219075.1 Deltaproteobacteria bacterium
TCGCGCTTGCGGAACTAAAAGCAAGGACAAGGGAAATTAAAACCGTTGCGAGGCCGAGGCCCATGGCATGGAGATGGCCCCTTACGAGCCTTGTGTGCGCAAGGCCCATAAGAGGGTTATCGTGCTCATGCCCCCCTTTGACCTGGTGATGGTCAGGTTCTTGAGGCTGGGTTGAGGCCATAGCTTCTACAGACCCATGATTGTCATGCTCACGGGCCCCTTTGACCTGGTGATGATCAGGTTCTTGAGGCTGGGTTGAGGCCATAGCCTCTACAGGCCCGTGCCGATGAAGGCTTCCGTCATTATGCGTATGGACCTTCACCTTCGGGGTCTCTGCCTCAAGCGTGCTATCCCTTAGCATCTGAGCTTCCATCGCCTTTTCCGCGAAAGAGGCCCTCCTTTCAAGGCTCTGGTGAATCCTCTCGTGGCCTACAACGAGCCAAAAGGCCCAGCCGATGCCGAAAACGAGGCCGAACAGGCCGATGAGAATGCCAAATTTTACAGGCTTTACCGAATCCGCGACCGTCTTCTCCACGCTCACCTTACCTCCTCAGCAGTATTATCTTCTGTTTTCTCTGCCGCTTTTTCAGCAGGGCAATCTATACAGGGGGCTTCATCGGCCTTCTCGTTTATAACCGCCTCCTCCTTTGGGGCTTCGCTGCCATGACCTTCCATCATAGGGTGGTGACGCCCGAAACCTATGAAAGCCGCAACCATTAGAACCACCATTACACCCATTGCCACTCCCATACGCAATCCTCCTTAGCAGTGCGTGCGCTCTTTAAAAAGAATATACCCCACGTGAAAAGCCCGGACATCTCATTAAGTGCAGCCTCTTTTTCGTCTTTGTTTATTGCCTCCGGATTTTCTATCCATGATGATGGCCCCCGTGATTCTCTTCTTTTTTCTTGTCGCCTCCCTCTTCTTTCTTTTTTCCGTGGGCATGCCCGCCCCCGCAGCACCCCATGCCCCCTCCTCCCCGGTGCATGAGAAACATGAAGAGCGCAAAGACAATGATTATGATTAAAGTTGAGTAATCCACACAGCCCCCCTTAGTGGCCCGGCCTTCTTTCATAGGCGAAGGTCGCCTTTTTCACATCCCCTTCCTTTGGCGTTATGAATACGTCTATGTGGTAGTTCCCCAGATCCCTCAGGTCGAAATAGTCCCCGAAATCCGTAATGCCTCCTATGGTCATCGGTTCAAGGGGCCTGCTTACCTTCGTCCCGTCGGGATTATGGACCGTAAGCCGGACGGAGGCATCGCTTATCACCTTTCCCGTCTTTTCTTCCTCGATGTGCACAAGGATGTGATGAGTCCCCTTCGGCCCACCGTGCATCTTTATCTCAGGATGCTCGTCAGGATGCTTTTTTATGTCTTCAACGCTTGCGGCCGCGAGCATTACCGTCAACCCGTCAACCTGCTTTATTTCATGCTGGGCGAAAGCAGTTGAAAACCACATTAAAGTTATGAGAAAGCCCCGGAAATAATCCATGAAAAGCAATCTTTTCATTTATCGCCTCCTCCCAGGCCGGGGTATGAACATCGGGACCTCTTCCTTATATTTTTTATAGGCATCCCCGAATTCCTTTTCCATTTCCCCCTCTTCCCTCTTTGCAAGCCTGTAGTAGGCAAATATGAGGACAGGCCACATGGCGGCGGTTATTATGGTAGGCCACTGTATCAGAAGCCCAATCGTAATTATGAAGAGACCCGCATACTGGGGGTGCCGGACGTAGCCGTAGATGCCGTCAGTGACAAGAGCGCCGGCCGCCTTATGGATTCTCGCCCACCCCGCTCCCATCATGTAAAAGCCCAGGATCATCAAACCGTTACTGACCACATGAATAAGGGCGAGCATGGCCGCCCCTCCGCCAAAGAAGGTGACCCACAGGTGTCCGCTTTCGTGAGCGAACGGGTTAAGGGCCGGATATCTGCTCCCGAGTATGGCTGTCAGGATATAGATGGTGAGGGGGAAGCCGTACATCTCTGTAAAGAGGGCTATAAGGAAGGCTACAGTCACCCCCATCGACCTCCACTCCCTCTTTCTTAAAGGCGTCAGAAAGCTTAAGATGAAGAAGAGGAACAGAACGACGTTCGCCACGACGAGCGACCAGAAACCGTAAGCGTAAGAAATTCCATCTCCGTGCATGTTCGCCTCGCTCCAGAAATTGTTAGTGGCACTTCGGCGGCGTGCCTTTGGGCTCCTTCAATATCTTCTGCCACCACTTTTTTCCAGGCTCGTCGTGCCGGATGCCTTCCTTGCGCTCGAACTCCTCCTGGCAGGCCTTCGAGCAGAAATAAAAGGTCTCGTGCTCAAAGTGGACCATGAACTCCGCGCCTTTCTCATCGACATCCATGCCGCATATAGGGTCCTTTGTCATATCCAAAGCCCTCCTAAGACTTTATGAATAAAGGATTTTTTATAAGTATATCTTATGCGTTTTTGCCGTCAATCAAGGGATATTATCAAAAATCCGTTGATTTTAAAAAATCTTATCAGCTCTCCGTTTCATCTCGTCTTTTTTGTTAGTGCCGGTGATCGTGCTGTCCGCCATAAACCTTTTTTGTCCCTGAATGTTTATGATCCCCTCTTCCGGAATCAACTGCAGCGCACCCAGCAATAAGGATTAAAAGAGCCAGAGCCAGCATACGTTTCAGCATCAAAGACCTCCATATGTTTTGTTCTACAATTCGTAGTATATGTGGCTAAATTTTTTTCGATTTAACGGGTGTTTTTTTCTCCCGCAGGTAAATTGTTATTATAGCTCTCTGCTGTTTCCCTGGATTCAAAATACAAAGCCCTTCCGTCAGGCTCCGAGGTTATGAAAGCCTTTGCTTTGTCGACCTCCTTTCCGGTTACCGGGTCCCTGGAAAATCTGATTGACCTGTCTTTCTTCAATCGCTCAACGCACCCCTCGCAGCAGCCGTAATAAGTCTTACCCTCGACAGCTACCGGTATCTGGGATTTGCCCATCGCCGTATCATTCACCATGCAAACCTGGTCAGTTTTGACCTGCCTGATATCACCCTGCGTTTTTGCACCTGCAGAGTAAGAATATTTTTGCGACATTACGATGCCTATGAGCGTCAAAACAACAAACAGTAACTTTCTCGCAGTCCGATAATGCATATCCGCCTCCTTTGTTTCCAATATATTCTACAATTTGTAGAATGTCAAGCACGCTTACCCTAACCTTTCTTTTTAAGCGCCCTCTCCTTTACCAGGGTGTATATGGCCGGTATTACTATAAGTGTAAGGACCGTTGAAGAGACCATGCCGCCCACCATGGGGGCGGCTATCCTTTTCATCACCTCCGAGCCGGTGCCCGTGCCCCACATTATGGGGAGAAGACCGGCCATGATGGCTATAACGGTCATCATCTTGGGCCTTACCCTCTCGACCGCGCCTTCCATGACCGCCTCATAAAGGTCTTTAAGCGTGGACATCTGCCCGGCTTCAAGCCTTTTCTTGTAGGCGTTGTCGAGGTATATCAGTATAATTACCCCTGTTTCCGCAGCGACCCCTGCAAGGGCTATGAACCCCACTCCCACGGCAACGCTCATGTCGTAGTCCAACAGGTACATGAGCCACACGCCCCCCACAAGGGCGAAGGGCAGCGAAAGCATCACTATGAGGCTTTCGGTTATATTGCCGAAGTTGAAGTAAAGAAGGAGGAATATTATGCCGAGCGTAAGGGGCACAATGACCTTTAATTTCTGGTAGGCCCTCTCCATGTATTCGTACTGGCCGGACCAGGTAACATAATAGCCCGAAGGGAACTTCACGCTTTCCGAGACCGCCTTTTTTGCCTCGTTTACGTAGCTGCCGATATCCCTTCCCCTCACATCGACGAATATCCATGTGGTAAGGAGCGCGTTCTCTGTCCTTATCGTTGGGGGCCCCTTTTTAATCTCCAGGTCCGCGACCTGCCTCAATGGTATGTGCTGGCCCATCATTGTGGGCACAAGGACCCTGCCGAGCTTGTTCACATCGTCCCTGAGCTCCCTTTTGTACCTCACGTTGACAGGGTATCTCTCAAGGCCTTCAACGGTGGTCGTTACGTTCTCCCCTCCTATGGCGGACATTATCACATCCTGTATGTCCTCGATCCTAAGGCCGTACCTCGCCGCCTCCTCCCTTTTTATCTTTATATCGAGGTAATATCCGCCGATGATCCTTTCCGCGTATGCGCTTGCCGTGCCGGGGACCGCCTTTACGGCCGCCTCCACTTCAAGGGCCACCCTCTCAAGTTCCTTCAAGTCCTTGCCGAAGACCTTTATGCCCACGGGAGTCCTTATGCCGGTCGAGAGCATGTCTGTGCGCGCCTTTATCGGCATGGTCCACGCGTTAGTCACGCCGGGCATCCTGAGGGCCGAGTCCATCTCGTCAACGAGCTTTTCCGTAGTCATGCCCGGACGCCACTGGTCCTCGGGCTTCAAGTTTATGACCGTCTCGAACATCTCGAAGGGGGCCGGGTCGGTCGCCGTAAGCGCCCTTCCGGCCTTGCCGAAGACGCTCTCCACCTCGGGGAAGGACTTTATTATCCTGTCCTGGGTCTGGAGTATCTCCGCCGTCTTTGTGACGGATACCCCAGGCAGCGTCACAGGCATGAACATCAGGGTGCCCTCGTTGAGGGCCGGCATGAACTCGCTTCCGAGCTTTTTAAAAGGATATGCCGTAAGGACGAGGGCCAGTACGGCAAGGAGTATCGTCGTCTTCTTGAACTTGAGCACCCAGTCTATTACCGGCCTGTATACCCATATGAGAAACCTCGTTATGGGGTTTTTATGTTCCTGGATTATATGGCCCCTTATGAAAAGCCCCATCAATACCGGCACAAGCGTAATCGAAAGGATGGCCGAGGCGGCCATGGCGAAGGTCTTCGTGTACGCAAGGGGCTTAAAAAGCCTGCCCTCCTGCGCCTCTAAGGTAAAGACCGGCATGAAGGATACGGTTATTATGAGGAGAGAGAAAAAGAGCGGCGGCCCCACCTCCTTGGCGGCGTCCACTATGATCTGCCAGTGGTCTTTCTTCCCCTTATCGCGCTCTATGTGCTTGTGCGCGTTCTCTATCATCACTATCGCGCCGTCTATCATGGCGCCTATGGCTATCGCTATGCCTCCCAGGCTCATTATGTTCGCGTTTATCCCAATCGCGTACATAGCTATGAAAGATATGAGGATGCCTACCGGGAGCATAAGGATCGCCACAAGGGAGCTTCTGAAGTGCAGAAGGAATATTATGCACACGAGAGAGACCACAATGGCCTCTTCTATGAGCTTTTCCTTGAGGGTATCTATGCCCCTGTGGATGAGGTCGCTTCTGTCGTAGACAGGCCTGACCGTTACGCCGGGAGGAAGCCCGGCCTCAAGCTCCTTCAGCTTCTCCTTTACGCCGTGTATTACGTTTAGCGCGTTCTCGCCGAACCTCATGACCACAACGCCGCCGACAACCTCTCCCTCGCCGTCGCGCTCCGTTATACCCCTCCTTTCATCGGGGCCGAGCTCAACCCGGGCAACGTCCCTTATTTTAATAGGCGTCCCGGTCCTGTCCACCTTTAATACTATGTTTTCGATATCGGGGAGGCTCTTTATGTAGCCGAGCCCCCTTACCATATACTCCCTTTCTGACATCTCGACGACCCTGCCGCCCACATCGCGGTTGCTCATCTCAAGGGACTTGATGACTTCACCGATGGAGATATCGTATGTAAGGAGCCTGTTCGGGTCTATGTTGACCTGGTACTGCTTTACGAATCCGCCGATGGAGGCTACTTCCGAGACCCCGGGCACCTTCGTGAGCTGGTACCTCACGTACCAGTCCTGGATACTGCGGAGCTCGGCGAGGCTGTAGCCCTTGCCTTCAACCGTATACTCGTATACCCAGCCGACGCCCGTCGCGTCAGGGCCGAGCGAAGGCGTAACCCCCCTGGGGAGCTTTCCGGAGGCGAAGTTCAGGTACTCGAGGACCCTGGACCTGGCCCAGTACATATCAGTGCCGTCCTCAAAGATGATGTATACAAAAGACACTCCGAAGAAGGAATAGCCCCTCACGACCTTCGCCTTGGGGACCGCAAGCATGGCCGTAGTGAGCGGGTAGGTTATCTGGTCCTCCACGACCTGCGGGGCCTGGCCTGGGTATTCGGTGTAGATGATGACCTGGACGTCCGAGAGGTCCGGGATGGCGTCTATGGGAGTTCTGTATATCGTGTATACTCCCCAACCGACCGCAAAGGCGGTAAAAAGAAGGATTACGAGCTTGTTTTTTACTGAAAGTTCGATTATCCTGCTAAGCATTTTTCAGTGCCCCCCGTGCCCGGCGGGCTCTTTCTTCTCCAACGGCTCTTCCTTTTTCTCATCGGCCTCCTTCTTCGCGTCCCCGTGGACGTGGCCGCCAATGGCGCCTATTGCGGCCTTCAGGTTGCTTTCGGAATCTATAAGGAAGTTGGCAGAAGTCACCGCCCACTCGCCCTCACTGACCCCCTTGAGTACCTCGTAGTAGCCCTCAGCCTTCGCCCCCACTTTTATATCCCTCGGCTCAAAGGAGCCGTCCCTTTTATCGATTATCAATATCTGCCTTGCACCTGAATCTATGACCGCTGAATCGGGAACGGCCAAGGCGTTTTTCGCGACATTTACCGATATCTCCACGTTCAGGTACATCCCGAGCTTTAGCCCGTGGGTCGGGTTCGGCAGCTCGAACCTGACCTTTGCGGTCCTGACCTCGGTGCCTTCCTCAGGCACATACCTTATCGAGCCGAGGTGACTGTATATGTGTTCTATCTTCCCTCTGTAGACTTCTCCGGGGGAATAGGCGGGATACAACTCGGCCGCCTGCCCGACCTTTATATAGGGGATCTCGTATTCGTATATCTCGCCGTAAACCCAGACCGTCGAGTGGTCTATGATCTTAAATAACGGCTCTCCGGCCTCTATCTTCTGCCCCTCAACGACCATCTTCTCGGTGACGGACCCGCTCGAAGGGGCCCTTATCGTCATGGTCCTTGTTATCTTGCCTGTCTCTTTGAGCCTCTGTATCTGATCATCCGATATATCCCAATATTTAAGCCTCTGCCTTGACGCCTCAAGGAGTGAGGCCGCCCCGCCTTTCACATCCTCATAGGGGCTCTCCTTGACCTTCTCGATGGCCTTCCATGCAAGGAGGTACTCTTCCTGCGCGGAGACAAGGTCCGGGCTGTAGAGCTCAAGGAGGTTGTCTCCCCTGCCCACCATCCGGTCGGTCTGGTCAACATGGAGTTTTTCCACCCACCCTGAAACCTTTGCGTTTATGAGATAGACCCTGTTCTCGACAGGGTCTACCCTTCCCACCGTCCTTATGGCGCGCCTCAAGGGCCTCCTTTTAACTTCCTCGGACTTGACGCCTATCTTCTGTATCCGCTCCGGGCTTATCCTTACGGTCCCTGGCGCCTCGCCCCCGGCCGCCTCGTCTTCATAGACCGGGACATAATCCATTCCCATCTCGTCCTTCTGTGGCGTTGGCGAAGTTACCTGCGGGTTCATCGGATGGCGGTAGAAGAGCGCCTTTCTTTCCTTTTCTGCCGGAGGCTCCTTTAACCCGCCTCCATATTTAGCGTAAAGCCATACGCCGCCTCCGCCCAAAGCCAGGCCCACGAGGAGAATCAAAATCGCTTTCAAAAAAGGTTTCATCTTATAATCCTCTATATTTTGATGTTGTCTTACTGAAAATCCTCGCCGACTATCCGCTCAAGGGAGGCTATCCGTTTACGGTATTCAGAGAGCGTCCTTATGTACTCAAGCCTTGTCCTCTTAAGCTCCCGTTCGGTGTCCAGGAGGGTGAGGAAGTCAATCTTCCCGGCCTGGTAATTCTTAAGCGCCGATTCGAAAGAGAGCTCCACTTGAGGCAGCAGGCTCGTCTCATAGAGGGCCTTCGTCCTCTCCGCAGCCTCGACCTGAATGGCCGCCCCTTTGACCTCGAAGCTTTTCACGTTTTTTTCAGAAACAAGCCTCGACCTCGCCGACCGCGCGTTGGAAGACGCCTCCCTTGAGAGGCTGTCGTATTTTCCCCTCCAGACAGGGATATTTATCTGGAACATCACATCGAAGCTGTCGAACCTGCCGTCGCGCTGGATGGGAGCCACCCCCACCATGAAATCCGGGTAGTAGTTCTTCTTCGCAAGGTCTGCGTTGAGCTCAGAGGCCTGCGCCTCGGACTCCGCCGCCTTTATCTCAGGGTTTTGCCTGACGGCCGTATTTATAAGGTCTTCCGTCTTAAAAGTGATTTTTTCTTTCGGCAGAGCTCCGGGTTCTCCGAGCGCGGCCTCCTGGGGCCTGCCGAGTATGGACTTCAGTCTGGCCGCGGCGACCCCCTTCCCGGCCTCGAGCGAGATGATCTCGTTTGTCAGCATGGTCGTCTCCACCTGGACCTTTATCGTGTCCTGCTGGGAGACCTGGCCTGTTGCGTATTTCGCCTCGGATACGCGCGCCATATACGAAAGCAGGTCTTTGATTTCCCGTGCTATGTTCATCGATTCGGCTACAAGGGCGTAGTCGTAATAGGCCTCTTTCACCGTAGCCGACACCTCAAGCTCCTTCGCCCTCAGCTCCGCCTTAGTTGCCATGGCCTCCTTGAAGGCTATCCTCTCTTTAAGAGAAAGCTTTCCGGGGAAAGGGAACATCTGGCTTACGGTGTAACGGGTGAGCATTGCGTTGCCCGGCGCGATGTTAAGAGGGCGGTCTTTTTCGAGGTCCTCCATCTCTATCTTCAGGGTCGGGTCGTCGAGGACGCCCTCAGCCCTTGCCCTCGCCTCTCTTGCCATTACGCGCTCCTCAAGTGCCTTTACTTCAGGGTTATTGGCGCGGGCTTCGTCCAGCAACGGCTTTAGAGAGACAGGCTCTTCGGCAAAGGACCCCAGGGAGGCGGAGATTATCATCAGGCTGATCAATGCGATAAACAGAACGCCCCTCGTTGTTGAGTAAATTAGTCGTCCCATGCCTTTTCCTTCCCCCTTTCTTTATGATCTGATCAGACGTCGTAATGGAAATTGAACTTATGGGTGGTTTTGCCCAGATCGACAGTGATATCGAAAATATAGCTGCCTTTGCGGGACATGTCCAGCGTGTTCATGAAGGAGAAGGAATCCCCCATCTTCATCCCCATGAGTTCTTTTTCAACCTTCTCTCCATTCGGGAGGGTTATGGCAGCCTTCACCTTCGCGCCGGATATCTCCTTCTGCGTCTTTGAGTCGCTTAGATACAGGTCAACCATCGACTTTGCAGGGTCTACATTGAGCACGGCCTTTATGCCGCCTGAAGTCTTTGCAACCTCTGATGCCGAACCGATAACGGGCATTGCGGCAATCAATAATGTAAACATCAGTATCTTTAGTATTTTCATTGTCTCCCTCCTTTGTTATGCAGAATACCGCTTTATTACTTACCGGTTAATTTCACAACCACATACATTGAGTTTTTCAATAAACTACCCCGCCGCAAGCAGCGGGGTATTCGAAGGAAATATCGTTAGTCAGCCTCTGCGGCAAACCGCGCTTAATTAAACCCCGACAGGGGATTAAAATTCTCCGCCATATAATGACGGAGAATTTTGATGGTAAGGAAAAATCATTTATATTTGCCACTCCTTGACCCAACGCTAACGCTACGGGATTGCGCAGCACCACACCCATTCAATCAAATCCTCCTTTCTACAAATCGTAGAATCTTTTTTCAAATTTTTTTAGTGCTTGTGCTGTGAAGACTTGCAGTGTACCTTGCAATCGGCTCCCAGCTTGTCCTGGTGACCGGTGCAATGGATGGTAGAACATTCTTCCGCTCCGGGGAAGGTAGCATTGAGCGGCCACGCGAGCGAAAGGGACAGGAAAGAGGCCATCAAGACGCTTATGGCGAACGTCCTGGCCGAAGGTAGCGCACGCTTTTCGTCCGGTCCTTCGACAAGCCTCCTTACCCTGCCTGTGACTGAACCGCTCCCGCCGACCCCCGTAAAGGCTGCCGGAGCGGCTGCCATTTCTCTATTGAAGGCGGCGACCTTGATGAGCGCGCTCGCAAGGCTTAACGGCTCTCTCATGGAAGAGGCCGCGGCATCATCAGCCTCATGCTCCTTTTTTGCAAGCAAATGGACGACAAGGTGTCCGATCGCCGGTATATAGAAAAAAGAATCCCTGATGAAGTTCAATAAAAAGAACCTCAAGGGATCGAGATGCCTTTTATGGTGCAGTTCATGAAGGAACACCGATTTGATTTCCCCCCTGTCGAGGCTGTTTAAAAGCCCCCTGGAGAGATATATCCTCGGCCTCACCAACCCGTGAGTAAAGGCTATCCTGCTCTTCAAGTCATTGATCAGGACAACGGACAACCCGCAGTCGGCCAGCGGGAGCTTTTTTATGACGCGCCTCGCTTTTATCAGGTTGATCGCCGCCCTTGCGATGCCATAAAGCAGCCCCCCTGCGAAAAGCGCTAAGCCCGACCAGAGGATAACCAGTTTTAAGATGTCAAAATACTCAACGCAACGCACAAAAAAGCTCTGGCAAAAATCGATTATATGGTGCGTGAGGTGCAAAAGCCCCGGAAGCCCGTAGGCAATCCAGAGGAGCATCCCCAGAGCCACGCTCAGCATAACGGAAAAAAGCGGAATAAAAGCCACTCTACTTATCCCTTTCTTGACTCGATCTCTTTTTTCTTGCTCTCGACAAGGGCTTTGAGCCTGTCGAGCTCCACCGGGTCCACTTGAGCGAGAATATTGACGAAGGAAGCCGACGCACCGCCTGCTGAAAGCTCGAAAAGGCCTTTAAAAAAATCGCTGGAAACCTCTTTTGCAAACTCTTCCTTTGTAAATACCGGCCTGAACAGATAAACACTTTCACCTTTTTCCTTTATTACAAGGCCCTTTTTCCAGAGCCTCTCAAGCACTGTAAGGACCGTAGTCAGGGCTATGCCCCTTGTGCGCCTTATCGCGGTGAATATCTCTTTCCCGCTTGCTTCTCCGGATGACCACAAAAGATCAAGGATATCCTGCTCCAGATGGCCGAGTATTTTTCCGTACACTTCTTTTGAGAACTTGGAACTGGTTTTTTCCATACGAATAATTATTCCTCCCTGCCCCTTTAATATATTCGACAAGGCGTAGAATGTCAAGGAGGAACTTACATTCCCGGCGAAGGCCGGTAAAATTTAAAACCTTGAGATGTCTGAATACCCCGAACCTGCAATATCACACAGGGCCTCTGAAACTTTAACAGGCTCGGTCCCATGTTATTATTGATTTGATCGTCCCTGCGCCCTGCCGACACTCCCCGCATATCTGTAAAGGAAAAAGATAAGGAACAGGTAACCGATATATCCCGCCATCTCCGTCAGGGAAGGCCTGCCGGTATAGCCGAACAAGGAATTAAGCATGCTTCCGGTGAGGTCTTTCTTGCTTATCAGCCACGTCATGTCATAAAGCGGTCTGATCACCGGAGAGATGATGCCGGCCTCCTCGAACTCATGTATCCCGTGCGACGTAAGGCCGGCGGCGAATAGGACGAGGATTATGCCCGTCACCTTGAAGAAGGCCCTGACGCTCATCCACCCTATGCCGGCAAAAAGGAAATAGCCGAGCATAAGGGCAGCCGCGGCCCCTGAGACGGCCCCGAAGAGGTCTGCCGAGCCTGCGAAGCTTGCGGCATGCATGAAGATGACGAATTCAACCCCCTCCCTCAGGACGGCTATGGCGACAAGGGCGGAGATGCCCATGGCATGGCGCTCCGTGATTTCCCTTTCGACCTTTTCCTTGAGCTCTGCGATGTGGCTCTTTGACGCCATCCATATTATCATCCATGTAAGGAGAATTACCGAAAGAAACATGGCGGACCCCTCAAATATCTTTTCCGCCTTTCCCGTGAGGCCTCCGTAGACCATGTTGAAAAAGAGCGCCAGCGCGATGGAAAGCATGATTCCCGCCGCGAGGCCTGCCCATACGTTTTTATAATACCGCGTCTGCCCCGCCGTCCTGAGGTAGGCGAGGACGACCACGATGACGAGGGCCGCTTCAAGGACTTCCCTAAAGGTTATTACGAAA
>JACRCJ010000113.1 GCA_016219075.1 Deltaproteobacteria bacterium
CGGGTGAAGGGTCTTTAGGTAAATACACGGCAGACAGGATGAAGGGGCAATGAATTTAAAATGAAAGCTACTGGCGGGTCCAATCTTGCAGATTGAACCCGAATGATTCGCGGCTGCTACACGAAATTCAGGGTTCAGGTTACAAGCCTGAACCCGCCAGAGTTATCGAGGCTTAACCGATGTTGCTCTGCCGAAAAACAAATGGCGGCTTGATTTATCAAGCCGCCATTCCTGTTTGTGAACGGGAAAAGAGAGGAGGGCGTCCTTACGACTCCTTCTTCTCCTCTTCCTCCTCCATCTTGTCGTATCCGTAGAAAAGAAAGTAGGTCACTACGCCGATGACCGTTATGAACATGTATATCTGGTTGCCGAAGGCGTACCAGAGGATGCCGCCGACTATGCCGATTACGAAGCCTATCCAGTTGACGGTCTTTACGGTCCTGGGGTCGAGCCTCTTTACATACCTGTCGGCGACCCTGTAGCCGACCATCATGAGGATAAAAAGCCCTATTACGAGTGAAAATTCTATCATGCTCATTTGCGGCTTATCCTTTTTTTATTTGGAAAAAAGGGCCTTCAGGCCGTTGGCGTAAGGACGCCTTACGACCCCTTTTTCGGTTATGATGCCCGTTACCAGCCTGTTGGGCGTTACATCGAAGGCAGGGTTCCTGACGCTTATCCCCTTCGGGGCGATACGCTTGCCCTTGAGGTGGGTGACTTCCGTTGAGTCCCTCTCCTCGATGGGGATATTGTCCCCGTGTTTTATGTTAAGGTCTATGGTAGAGAGCGGGGCGGCCACATAGAAAGGTATCCCGTGCTCTTTCGCCAGCAGAGCCACGGTGTAGGTCCCGATCTTGTTGGCGACATCCCCGTTCGCGGCGATCCTGTCCGCCCCGACCACCACGGCGTCTATGAGCCCCTTTTTCATGATGTACCCGGCCATGTTGTCGGTTATGAGGGTCACGTCTATCTTGTCCTTCTTAAGCTCCCACGCCGTGAGCCTCGCGCCCTGAAGGAACGGGCGCGTCTCGTCGGCGTAGACCGCTACCCTTTTGCCGCCCTCAATCGCGCCCCTTATGACGCCAAGGGCCGTGCCGTATCCGGCCGTGGCCAGGGCCCCGGCGTTACAGTGCGTGAGGACCGTTGAGTTGTCCTTCAAAAGGTTTCCGCCGAACTTGCCTATGCGCCTGTTTATCTCTATGTCGTCCCTGTGTATCTCCCTGGCCTCGGCTACAAGCCTCTTTTTAAGGCTTTCGACCCCGAGCCCTTCGTTATCGGAGGCGACCCTTTTCATCCTCTCTATGGCCCAGAAGAGGTTTACGGCCGTGGGGCGGGTGGAGGCCAGGAGTTTTGCGACCTTGTCGAACTCCTTTTTAAACGCCTTCATGTCGCGGGCCTTTATCTTGAGGGCCCCCAGGGCCACGCCCATCGCGGCCGCCACCCCGATGGCCGGCGCGCCGCGTACGACCATGTCTTTTATTGCGCCCGCAACCCCCTTACAGTCCCTGTAAGTATTGTAGACCTCGCGGTCCGGCAGCACCCGCTGGTCTATCATCACTACGGTATTGTTCTTCCATTCGACGGTTTTAAACATTTTCAATGGCTCCGATCTCTTTTTTTATCATTTTAGCGCGGGCTGAAGTATGATGAATGTCAGTAGCCGTGCTCGTCCTTTAAAAATACCGAAGAGTCGAAAGGCTGGACCTTTACCGACTCGTCCTTTTTGAAACCTGCCGAGTCCGGGGGGACTACTATGAAGGAGTTGGCCCTGACCATGGTCGAGATCACCCCGGAGCCCTGCCCCTCAAGCGGCTCCACGCTCAGCCCCGTTCCGTCGGCCTTTAGCTCGGCCCTTATGAAGTTCATCCTGCCGGGCTTTATCTTGAGGTCCCGGGTAAGGCGCGCCGGGAAGGTCCTTCTGAATATGTCTTTCCTTCCGGCCATCTTCAATAGCGCGGGTCTTACGAACTGCTCGAAGGCGACCATCGATGAGATGGGGTTGCCCGGAAGCCCGAAGGCGGGTTTCCCGCCGATGACGCCGAAGGCAAGGGGTTTGCCCGGCTTCATCGCCACCTTCCAGAATATCATCGACGACCCCATCTCCCGCAAAACGTCCTTCACGAAGTCGTAGTCCCCGACCGACACGCCCCCTGACGAGACTATGCAGTCGGCCTTCATCGCCCTGGAGAGCTTCTCATGGAGGCTCTCCTTGGTGTCTTTCGCTATCCCGAGCTGTATCGGCTCGCCTCCGCACTCCGCCACCAGCGAGGCCAGCGCGTAGCCGTTGCTGTTTATGATCTTCCCCGTGGAGGGGACGCTCAAGACATCGACGAGCTCGTCTCCGGTGGACAGCACCGCCACGCGGGGCTTTCTGCGTACGAAGACGAACGGGACTCCGACGGTTGCGAGCATACTGACCTCGGCGGGCCTTACGACCGCGCCCTCTTTTATGACCACTTCGCCGGCCTTGAAGTCCTCTCCGCGCTTTCTTACGTTCTCCCCGGCTCTTACAGGGGCCATTATGACGACCGCGCCGTTTGTGCCCCGGGTCTTTTCCACCATCACGACGGCCGTTGCGCCCTCGGGCACCGGAGCGCCGGTCATGATCCTCACGGCCTGGCCGCTTTTTACCGGCCCTTTAGGCACTGAGCCGGCCGGAAGGTCGTAGATGACCTTGAGCGTGACCGGGTTTGAGTCGCTTGCCGCCTCCGTGTCCGAGGAGACGAGCGCGTAGCCGTCCATCGCGGAGTTGTCCCACGGGGGGTTGTTCCTTACGGCCGATATGTCTTCACCTATAACCCTGCCGAGAGCCGAGACGAGGTCCACGCTTTCAAGGCCGAGCGGTTTTATCTCGTTGAGTATCGTTTCGCTGGCTGATTCGACTGAAATCATCATGCAACCCCTTCTGGTATTTTTTCATTATAACGGTAAAACCGGATTTTTTCGACAAGCGCGTTGCAAGGCGTGTCTGACAAGATAGCATAAATGTTTTTCTTTGAAAAAGGTATTTTTGCGCGGAGCGCGGTGCTCAAAGGCAAGAGGTGAGCGGCGGGGTGCTGGCGCACGGCTAAAATGAACCACCCCGGAGCAAGCTCCGGGGTATCTCCTTAAGCCTCCCCTCCCTTGATGGGAGGGGACTGAGGGGAGGGTGAAAACATTTTTTCACCCCCACCCTTCCCTCCCCCATCGAGGGGGAGGATTTTACAAGGA
>JACRCJ010000025.1 GCA_016219075.1 Deltaproteobacteria bacterium
CAGGTTCTTGCGAAGCCCGGTTCTATCACCCCGCACACCAAGTTCAAGGGCGAGGTCTACATCCTCACGAAGGAAGAGGGGGGGCGCCACACGCCGTTTTTCAACGGGTACCGTCCGCAGTTCTACTTCAGGACGACCGATGTGACCGGGGTATCCAAGCTTCCCGACGGCACCGAGATGGTAATGCCCGGAGACAACGTCAACCTTGATGTTGAGCTTATCACCCCGATAGCGATGGAAGAGGGCCTGAGGTTCGCCATCCGCGAAGGCGGCAGGACCGTGGGCGCAGGGGTCGTTACCAAGATAATAGAGTAAAAGAGCGGCAGTCAAACATAAACACTAATCCCTAAGAAAAGCTGGAGCACGGAGTTAAAGGGTGGATAATCAGAAAATAAGGATAAGACTCAAGGCGTTCGATCACAGGCTTCTTGACAGGTCTGTAAAAGAGATCGTGGATACCGCCAAAAGGACAGGCGCGAGGATCAAGGGCCCGATCCCGCTGCCCACGAGAATAAACAAGTTCTGCGTTCTTCGTTCTCCCCATGTCGACAAGAAGAGCAGGGAGCAGTTCGAGATCAGGACGCACAAGAGGCTCATGGATATCATGGAGCCCTCGCAGAACACCGTTGACGCGCTTATGAAGCTTGACCTTCCGGCCGGCGTCGATGTCGAGATAAAACTCGATTAGTCTCCAGGGGCATCCTGGTCTTTGTGTCTTAAACTAAACTGTGCTCAAAAATTTGCCAGGCGGCGGCCCATGAAACTACCGAAGGCCACCGCACTGAAAAGGTTAAGAAGATGATAGAAGGCATTCTTGGTAAAAAAATCGGCATGACCCACATCTACTCCGAGGAAGGCGCGATGGTCCCGGTGACCGTAATAAAGGCCGGCAACTTCGTCGTACAGAGGAAGACCAGGGAGAAGGAAGGGTACGACGCCGTACAGGTCGGGTTCGGAGAAAAGAAGGAATCAAGGGTCAACAAGGCCATGAAGGGCCATTTCAAGAAAGCCGGGACACCGTGCCTGTACCGGGTGATCGAGTTCAAGGGGACCGAACTCGACAACTACAAGCCCGGCGCCCCGATAAACTGCTCCGATGTCTTCAAGATAGGCGACTTCATCGATGTCTCCGGACGGAGCAAGGGCAAGGGCTTTATGGGCTCGATGAGGAGGCACAACTTCAGCGGCGGCGGCGGCTCCCACGGCTCCATGCACAACAGGGCCCCCGGCTCCATCGGCTCAAGCTCCGATCCCTCAAGGGTCTACAAGGGCATGAGGATGGCCGGCCACATGGGCTCGGACAACACGACCGTGCAGAACCTCAAGGTTGTGGGCATCAGGGCAGAGGAGAACCTCATACTTGTAAAGGGGGCCGTTCCAGGCGCCGTTAACGGGTATGTCGTGATAAAGAAGGCCCTTAAGAAGTAAGTTCGTTCTTTTACAAGATTTGGGTTGAGAAATCATCGCGGATTGTATATAGTGACTGTTTAACAGAAAATTGAGGAACCGGGCAAATGATGATAGAGGTTTTTGACAAGAAGGGATCAAAGGTATCCCAGATCGACCTGAACGCGGAGCTCTACGGCGGGGAAGTAAAAGAGCATCTCTTTTACGAGGTCGTCAAGATGCAGCTCGCCAACAGGAGGGCCGGCACGGCCTCGACAAAGACCAAGGGCGAGGTAAGCGGCGGCGGCATAAAGCCCTGGAAGCAGAAAGGCACCGGCAGGGCCCGCTCAGGCTCCAACAGGAGCCCCGTATGGAGACACGGCGGAACGGTCTTCGGTCCTCACCCGAGGGACTACTCGTACGCGCTGCCCAAGAAGGTCATGAAAGAGGCGCTCAGGAACGCCGTGGCCTATAAGCTCAAAGAGGGCAAGCTCAGGATATATGACGCGCTGGAACTCGACGCTCCCAAGAGCAAGCTCGCTCTGGAGGTCCTTAAGAATTCAAATCTCTCAAACGCTTTGATCGTCATCGACGGCCCAAACCGCAACATGGAGCTTGCCGTAAGGAACCTGAAGGACTTCAAGCTCATCAACGCGCGCGGGCTCAACGTGTACGACATCCTGAACTACGACACGCTCGTCATGACGAAGGGCGCTTTTGAGAAAGTAGAGGCGATGATCCAATGAAGAACTATTACTCGATCATAAAGTCACCGGTTATCACCGAAAAATCGACCTCAAGCGTCGCCCAGTTCAACAAGGTTGTCTTCTGGGTGGACGTCGACGCCAACAAGGGCGATGTGAAAGAGGCCGTTGAGAAGGTCTTCAACGTAAAGGTCTTGAGCGTAAACACCCAGAGGGTGCCCGGCAAGATCAAGAGGATGGGCAAGTACGCGGGCAGGAAGCCGACCAGGAAAAAGGCCTACGTGTCACTCAAGGAAGGCGACAAGATAGAGATATTCGAGGGCGTTTAAGCCCAGGCTTTAACGAACATAATTCATAAAGAAGAGATAAACGATGCCAGTAAAAAAGTATAACCCGACTTCACCGGCCTTAAGAGAAAAGACTACCCTTGTGTTCGAGGGCCTCGCCAAGAAGCGCCCCGAGCGCAAGCTGACGAAGGCGGCCGTCAAGCGCACAGGCGGCAGAAACAGCTACGGCAGGGTCACCAGCCGCTGGATAGGCGGAGGCCACAAGAGGCTTTACAGGCTCATAGACTTCAAGAGGGACAAGAGGGACATCCCGGCAAAGGTCGCCGCTATCGAGTACGACCCGAACCGCACGGCGAACATCGCTCTTTTGAACTACGCCGACGGCGAAAAGAGATACATAATCGCCCCCAACGACCTGAAGGTCGGGGACACGGTCGTGGCCGGGAATGAGGCCGACATAAAACCAGGCAACGCCCTGCCGTTGAGGTCGATACCCGTAGGCTCCTTCGTCCATAACATCGAGATGAAGATCGGCAAGGGCGGTCAGCTCGCCAGGACCGCCGGGGCTTACGCCCAGCTGATGGCCAAGGAGGGCACCTACGCCACGCTGAAACTGCCTTCAAACGAAGTCAGGTACGTACTCCAGGACTGCTACGCCACGGTCGGCCAGGTCGGCAACCTCGACCATGAGAACATTACGATCGGCAAGGCCGGCAGGTCCCGCTGGCTCGGCAGAAACCCCAGGGTAAGGGGTGTGGCCATGAACCCGGTCGACCACCCGCACGGCGGCGGCGAGGGCAAGAGCAAGGGCGGCAACCATCCGACAAACCCGTGGGGCGTACCCACTAAGGGATACAAGACCAGAAGGCGCACGGAATCAGACAAGTATATCATAACCAGGAGGAAGTAGCGGTGCGTTCCTTAAAAAAAGGCCCGTTTGTAGACGAGCATCTGTTAAAGAAGGTTGAACAAGCCGGAGACGCCAGGACAAGAAAGGTCGTCAAGACCTGGTCCAGAAGGTCGATGGTAACCCCCGAAATGGTCGGGTTTACGATAGCGGTACACAACGGCAAGAAGTTCGTCCCCGTTTTCGTCACCGAGAACATGGTCGGGCACAAGCTCGGCGAGTTTTCTCCGACGCGCACCTTCCACGGCCACTCAGGCATCAAGAAGGCCAAGGTGCCGGGGGCGAAGGGTTAACAGGCCGGGTCCTCAGGGCTTAAAACAAAGAGGTCAATCGTAAAAGGAGCCGCAAGTAAAACAATGGAAGCTAAAGCTATCTACAGATATCTGAAGACATCGCCCCAGAAGGCCCGCCTTGTAGTGGACCTCATCAGGGGTAAAAAGGTCGACGAGGCCCTTACGATACTGAGCTACAACAACAAGGCCGTAAGCCGCGACATATTGAAGGTCGTCAAGAGCGCGGTGGCCAACGCCGAGAACACGAAGAACCTCGATGTGGACAAGCTCTATGTCTCCAAGGCCTTCGTAGACGCGGGCCCGACGATGAAGAGAACCTACTCTAAGGCCATGGGCAGAGGGGCCGTTATCAGAAAAAGGTCGAGCCACGTTACCGTGGTAGTCGCCGAGAAGTAAGGGCGGCCGGCTTTACAGGTAACAGGGAAAAACAACTAAACTTGAGTTTGAATGGAGGCGATTTTTGGGTCAGAAGGTTCATCCGATAGGTTTCAGGCTTGGGATATCCAAGGGCTGGAGTTCAAGGTGGTACGGAGAAAAAAACTACGCTGAATTCGTTCACGAGGACCTTAAGGTCAGGAAGTTCGTGAAAAAGAAGCTCTTCCACGCGGGGATTTCCAGCATCGAGATTGAAAGGACCGCGAATACCGTAAAGGTGATCATCAGGACGGCAAGGCCCGGGATCGTCATCGGCAAGCGCGGCGCGGAGATCGATGTCCTGAAGAAACAGCTCGCCAAGCTTACCGGAAGGGACGCGGAGCTCGAGATCGTCGAGGTAAGAAAGCCCGACACCGATGCCCAGCTCGTCGCCGAGAACGTAGCCTTGCAGCTTGAGCGCAGGGTCTCATTCAGAAGGGCGATGAAAAAGGCCGTCACCTCGACGCTGAGGATGGGCGGAAAAGGCATAAAGATAATGTGCGCCGGCAGGCTCGGCGGCGCCGAGATAGCCAGGAGCGAGTGGTACAGGGAAGGCCGCGTGCCGCTTCACACCCTGAGGGCCGACATTGACTACGGTACCGCGGAAGCCCTCACCACATACGGGATAATAGGCATCAAGGTATTGATATATAAAGGCGAAGTATTACCTCAGCAGAAAGCTGTTGAAGAGAACGTAGCTCAGTAGGAACGGGGAATAAGCCATGTTAATGCCAAAAAAGATAAAATTCAGGAAACACCAGAGGGGCAAGAGAAGGGGCCTCGCCCAGACAGGCTCGACCCTTTCCTTCGGCAACTTCGGTCTCCAGGCCATCGAGTGCGGATGGCTGTCGACCAGGCAGATCGAGGCCGCAAGGATAGCCATGACCCGCTTCATCAAAAGGGGCGGAAAGATCTGGATAAGGATCTTCCCCGACAAGCCGGTTACCAAGAAACCCGCCGAGACCAGGATGGGCAGCGGCAAGGGAGGCCCGGAGGACTGGGTGGCCGTAATAAAGCCCGGAAGGATACTTTATGAGATGGAGGGCGTGACCGAGGAAGTGGCCCGGGAGGCCTTCAGGCTCGCGGCCCACAAGATCTCGATCCCTACGAAGGTCATAAAGAGGGATATATTTTAAGACGCGCCGCGAAGAGCGAAAGAAGACCCGAAACATAATTTAAAAGGGATACTGAACATATGAAACCGTCTGAAGTTAGAGCAATGTCTCTCGATGAGGTAAAGGCGAAGGAAACGGAGCTGGCAAAAGAGCTCTTCAGCCTGCGCATGCGTCACACGACAAACCAGCTTGAAAACCCCCTTAAGCTCAGGATCGTAAAGAGGGAGATAGCCAGGGTAAAGACGATCATCGCCGAGAAAGGGAGGGCCAAGTAATGGCGGAAGCAAGGACAGACAGAAAGACCCTCATCGGCAGCGTCTTAAGCAGCGGCAAGATGGGAAAGACCATAGTCGTGGCCATCGAGGAGCTCAGGAAGCACCCGTTTTACGGCAAGTACGTCAAGAGGCGCGTGAAGTACATGGCCCACGACGAGAAACAGGAGTGTAACGCCGGCGACAAGGTGATGATCGTCGAGTCACGCCCGATAAGCAAGTTGAAGAGGTGGCGTGTTAAAGAAATATTGGAGAAGGCAAGATGATACAGCTTCGGTCTATACTGGGAGTAGCTGACAACTCAGGCGCTAAAAAGGTCTCCTGCATAAAGGTAATAGGCGCGTCCAACAAGCTCACCGCAAGGATCGGCGATATCATCGTCGTCAATGTGAAGGAGGCGATCTTCGACTCCAAGGTGAAAAAGGGCGATGTCGTAAGGGCCGTGATCGTCCGTACCGTGAAGGAGACCAGGAGAGTTGACGGCTCCTACATCAAATTCGACGAGAACTCCGTCGTTATCATAAACAAGGACAACGAGCCTATCGGCACCAGGATATTCGGCCCGGTGGCGAGGGAGCTCAGGGCGAAGAAGTTCATGAAGATCGTCTCGCTCGCGCCCGAGGTCCTCTAAGCACTCGAACATAATTTAACTATAAGGGTTTATAAAGATGCCATTCAAGATTAAAAAGGACGACCAGATAATGGTCATGACCGGCAAGGAAAGAGGAAAGACCGGTAAGGTCACAAGGGTGAACCCCGAGAAGGCGACCGCCTTGGTTGAAAAGCTCAACATGGTGAAGCGCCACCAGAAGCCTTCGGCCAAGCACAAGCACGGCGGGATAATCGAGAAAGAGGCCCCCATAGCCATCTCCAATCTCATGATCCTGTGCGAAAAGTGCAAGGGGCCGGTCAGGTCGGGCAATAAAGTCCTGGAAACCGGCAAAAAAGTAAGATACTGCAAAAAGTGCGGAGAGGTGCTCGACAAATGACTCCCAGGCTCAAAGAGATATATACAAAAGAAGTCATCCCCGCGATGATGAAAGAGTTCAAATACAAGAGCGTCATGCAGGTCCCGAGAATCGATAAGATCGTCGTGAACATGGGCCTTGGCGCAGCGGTGCAGGATGTAAAGATCATCGACGCCGCCACGCGCGACATGACAATGATCACCGGGCAGAAACCCGTCGTGACGAAAGCCAAGAAGTCGATAGCCACCTTTAAGCTCAGGGTCGGCATGCCGATAGGCTGCATGGTAACGCTCAGGGGCTCCAAGATGTACGAGTTCTTCGACAGGTTAGTGAATTTCAGCATCCCGAGGATCAGGGACTTCAAGGGCATGCCCGACAGGTCCTTCGACGGGCGCGGCAACTACACCATAGGCATCAAGGAACAGATCATATTCCCCGAGATCGAGTACGACAAGATCGACAGATTGAGGGGCATGAACATAACCATCGGGACCACGGCGAAGACCGACGAGGAAGCCAAGGCGCTCCTCAGGAACATGGGCGTGCCGTTCAGAAGCAAGACATAAAACGAGTTTTTTAAATCAGATTGTTTCATATCGGAGGTTTTTAATTGGCTAAAAAGTCACTCATAGCGAAAGCCAAACGGAAGATGAAGTTCAAGGTCAGGCAATACAACCGCTGCCCGATCTGCGGCAGGAGCAGGGCCTACTACAGGAAGTTCGACATGTGCAGGCTGTGCTTCAGGAAGATGGCCCTCAAGGGCGAGCTTCCCGGCGTTGTGAAGTCCAGCTGGTAGTTTTGCAGCAGGCGTGGATGCCCCCCCGGTGCTCCGGGGTGACCAAGTCAAGTTAATCTGAGACGAATGGAGAATTAACAAATGTCGATGACAGATCCGATAGCGGATATGCTTACCAGAATCAGGAACGCGATAAGGGCGAGGCAGAACGATTTTACTCTGCCGGCCTCAAACACAAAGGCCGAGATCGCGAAGATCCTCAAGGAAGAGGGTTACATAAAGGACTTCAGCGTCCTTAAGGAAGAGAACAGGAGCCGTATAAAGATACTGCTCAAGTACAGCCCTTCCAAGAAGAGCTCCATATCGAGCATCAAAAGGGTCAGCAAGCCCGGCCTCAGGAAGTATGTCGGGAAGGAAGAGATCCCGAAGGTGTTGAACGGCCTGGGGATCGCGATAATCTCGACCTCAAAGGGAGTTATGACCGACAGGAAAGCAAGGGAGCTCGGAGTAGGCGGAGAGCTCATCTGCACTGTCTACTAAGCTAACAGGGTTTTAGAAACCAAGAGCTAAATATAAAGGGTCTGAAATGTCAAGAATAGGCAAACATCCAATCAGCGTTCCATCAGGCGTAAAGGTCTCCGTCTCGGGCGGGAAAGTACAGGTTACAGGCCCCAAGGGGTCCCTGCAGATACCGTTGAAGCCGGAGATCACGGTCGACGTGTCGGGTTCGGTCGTCGAGGTAAAAAGGGCGGATGACGGCAGGTCAGCCAAGGCCCTTCACGGCCTCACCAGGACGCTCATAGCCAACATGGTAAAGGGCGTAAGCGAGGGTTTCCAGAAAAAGCTCGAGATAATCGGCGTAGGCTACAAGGCCGATGTCCAGGGCTCGAATGTCAACCTGGCGCTCGGGTATTCGCACCCCGTGAAGTACACGCTTCCCAAGGGAGTAACGGCCGCTGTCGAAAAACAGACGCTCATCACGCTTACAGGGCCGGACAAGCAGGTAGTAGGGCAGGTGGCCGCCGACATCAGGGCGTTCCGCAAACCCGAGCCTTACAAGGGCAAAGGCATCAAGTACTCTGATGAAGTCATAAGGAGAAAGGCCGGCAAGGCGGGCAAGGCCGGAGGTAAATAATGGAAGGAAGAATAGTAAAACTCAGCGGCTTACAGAGAAGGAAGATCAGGGTCAGGAAGAAGGTCAAAGGGACCTCAGAAAGGCCGAGGTTGAGCGTGTTCAGGAGCAACAAGCATATATACGCTCAGGTCATAGACGACACGGCAGGAAAGACGCTGGCCGCGGTCTCCACCAAGAGCAAGGCCTTCACCGAGGCCGCCGCCAAAGACGGCAAAAAAGTTGGCGCCTCGAAGACCGTCGGCAAGCTCTTAGCCAGGATCGCGCTTGAGAAGGGCGTCACAAAGGTCGTCTTCGACAGGGGCGGCTACATATACCACGGAAGGATTACTGCTTTAGCTGAAGGCGCCAGAGAAGGCGGGCTTCAGTTCTAAGGAAGGTTCAGGATAGAGGTCCGGCTGATTTAAGAGGAACATCAATTGAATCGTGGTTTTCCTCCAATTTAGAATTTGCATTGCGCAAGGAGGTTTTTTTTGGACAGGATTGACGCAAACGCCTTGGAATTAAAGGACAAGCTAGTATACCTCAACAGGGTAGCGAAGGTTGTCAAGGGTGGCAAGAGGTTCAGCTTCAACGCCATCGTCGTTGTCGGAGACGGCAAAGGCCATGTTGGTATCGGGCTCGGTAAGGCTAACGAGGTCCCCGAAGCCATCAGAAAGGCCATAGAGCAGGCCAAGAAGTCGCTCTGCCGCGTACCCATCGAGGAGGGGACCATCCCCTACGAGGTGACCGGGTGTTACGGCGCGGGAAGGGTCTTTTTAAGGCCGGCCTCGGCCGGTACCGGCATAATCGCCGGCGGCGCCGTAAGGGCGGTGATAGAGGCCTCGGGCATCCACAACGTTTTAACGAAGTGCCTGGGCACGAGCAACCCTCACAATGTCGTCAAGGCTACGATGGAAGCCCTAAAGCAGCTGAGAAGCCCTGAGGCGGTCGCGGAGCTCAGAGGCAAGCATGTTCAAGAGGTAAGGTAATGATGGCACATACCGCACAGATAAAGATAACCCAGAGACAGCGCCCTTCCACCGAGAAGCAGAAGGTCACTCTTCTCGGCCTCGGCTTGAGGAAGATGAACAGGTCAAAGGTCCTTAACGACACTCCCGCGGTAAGGGGCATGATCTACAAGGTATCTCACCTTGTGACCGTTGAGGAAGTGAAGTAGAAGGTCTCCCAATCCTTTTATTTTCCAACGATCCGCAGACTCCGGGGCATTAAAGCCCGGGGAGGGTCCATAAAGAAAGCATCAAAGGACGATAAATATCATGTTAAACAAGCTTAAGGCTCCCGCAGGGGCCAACACGAAAAAGACAAGGCGCGGCAGGGGCGAAGGAAGCGGGCTCGGTAAGACATCGGGCAGGGGCGGCAAGGGCCAGACCGCGAGGACGGGCGGAAGCATAAAGCCGGGCTTCGAGGGCGGGCAGATGCCGCTTCAGAGGCGTCTTCCCAAGAGAGGCTTTACCAATATATTCAAAATCGACTATCAGATCATAAACATCGGCGCCATCGCCGAGGTCTTTTCAGCAAATGAGGTGGCCGATCCCGCCTCCATCCTTGAGAAGGGCCTTCTCAAGAGGAAAAAGCTCGTGAAGGTATTGGGCGAGGGCGACATAAAGATGCCCCTGACCGTAAAGGCGCACAGCTTCAGCAGATCAGCCGTTGAAAAAATACAGGCTGCCGGCGGAGTGGCGGAGGTAATATAATTGGCGGCTTTAACACCGAATATAAGCAAGGTCCCGGAACTTAACCGCCGCATTATAATTACCTTAGTGATGCTCGCCATATTCAGGATCGGCGTGTTCGTGCCAACTCCGGGGATAGACGCCGAGGCCTTATCGGGTTTTTTCAAGGCCGCCAGCGGTACGCTTCTTGATTTTGCAACCATGTTCACGGGCGGCGCTCTCGAGCGTTTTTCCGTTTTTTCGCTCGGCATCATGCCGTATATCAGCGCGTCCATCATCCTTCAGCTCCTTCAGGCCGTGGTCCCGCAGCTTGAAAAGCTTTCCAAGGAAGGCGAAGCCGGAAGGAAGGTAATAACCCAGTACACAAGGTACTTGACCGTCATCCTCTGCGTAGTCCAGGGCTTTATGATAGCCGTTGGACTCGAGTCGATGAGGGGCCCCGCGGGTGAACCCATCGTCTTGACCGTTGGCTGGAGTTTCAGGATCATGACGGTAGTGACGCTGACTACAGGCTCGGTCTTTCTCATGTGGCTTGGCGAGCAGATCACCGAGAGGGGTATCGGCAACGGGATTTCGCTTCTGATCTTCGTCGGCATCATCGCGATGATGCCTTCGGCGGTCTACAACACCATACAGCTGGTGAGGGGCGGCGAGATGAACTTCCTGTTCGTAGTCGTCCTGGTGGCCGTAATGATCGGCGTTGTCGCCTTCATAGTATTCATGGAGTCCGGGCAGAGGAGGATACCTATTCAGTATCCCAAAAGGGTCGTCGGCCGCAAGGTCATGGGCGGAGGGACCCAGCACCTGCCTCTGAAAGTGAACTCGGCCGGGGTCATCCCTCCGATATTCGCTTCTTCAATCATCGTCTTCCCGGCTACTGTGGCCAACTTCATCAATGTGCCGTTCATGAAGACGATATCCCAGAGCTTGAACCCGGGGGGTGTGCTTTATAACCTCCTTTATGTCGCTTTTATAATATTTTTCACGTATTTTTACACGGCCATACAGTTTAACCCCAAGGAAGTCGCCGAGAACCTGAAGAAGTACGGCGGGTTCGTGCCCGGCATAAGACCCGGCGCGCATACAGCCGACTATATAGACCTGGTGTTGACCAGGCTGACCCTGTGGGGCTCTTTGTATCTGGCGGCGGTCTGCGTCCTGCCATCGATTTTTATCGCGGAGTTCAATGCCCCGTTCTACTTCGGCGGTACGGCGCTCCTGATCGTCGTAGGCGTCGCTCTGGACACGGCCCAGCAGATAGAGTCTCATATGCTTGCCAGAAGTTACGACGGACTCCTTAAAAAAGGCAAAATAAAGGGCAGGGGCCTTTAGTCTATGAACCTGATACTTCTCGGAGCTCCGGGCGCAGGTAAAGGCACGCAGGGAAAGACCCTCTCAGAGACATATAAGATACCGCAGATATCGACAGGCGACATCCTTCGCGCCAATGTAAGGAGCAAGACGCAGCTCGGAGTAAAGGCCAAGGAGTTCATGGACAAGGGGGCTTTAGTCCCGGACGGCGTTGTAGTAAACATGGTCGTAGACCGGATCCGGCAGGATGACTGCGTAAACGGTTTCATACTCGACGGGTTCCCGAGGAACTTAAACCAGGCCGCCGTCCTTGAATCGACCCTCAGGGAGATGGGCAAGAAGATAGACCTTGCCATCGGGATCGATGTGGAAAGAAAGGAGCTCGTGAGAAGGCTTTCCGGCAGGAGGGTCTGCAGGAAGTGCGGCGCGAGCTATCATGTCATATTCAACACCCCGGTGAACATCGGCATGTGCGACAAGTGCGGCTCGGAGATATACCAGAGGGACGATGACAAGGAAGAGACTATCGAGGCCCGTCTCAAGGTCTACGAGCAGGAGACCCTGCCGTTGATCGAATATTACGGCGGAAAAGGCCTCTATAAGTCCATCGACGGCATAGGCTCGGTAGATAAGATCACGAAAGACATAATGGACGCCATTGCGAAAGGAAGTAGTAATTCTTAAATCTCGCGACGAGATAGAGATAATGAGACGGACCAACCTCATAGTAGCCGAGGTCCTCCATGTTCTCAAAGCCAATGTAGGGGTCGGGGTCACAACACTGGACCTCGAGCGCATCGCGGAAGAAGAGCTTAAGAAGACGTCCGCCAGGCCGGCCTTCAAAGGGTACAGGGGTTATCCCTGGTGCCTGTGCACATCGGTCAACAACGAAGTGGTCCACGGCATGCCCTCAAAGAGGGTGCTGAACGACGGCGATATAGTAAGCATCGATTTCGGGGCCTTCTCGGACGGGTTCTACGGGGACTCCGCGATCACGGTCCCGGTCGGCTCCGTTTCACCGGACGCCGCAAGGCTTGTGAAGGTAACCGAGGAGTCTCTTGAGAAGGCGATAGAGGCCGCTGTAGTAGGCAACCGGCTCCTTGACATATCGGCCTCGGTGCAGAGATATGTCGAATCTCACGGTTTCTCGGTGGTAAGGGAGTTCGTCGGCCACGGTATCGGCAGAGAGCTGCACGAGGCGCCCCAGGTCCCGAACTTCGGGCTGCCCGGCAGGGGAATAAGGCTTAAGGCCGGCATGGTCCTGGCCATAGAGCCGATGATAAACATGGGCGGCCCGGATGTAAAGATACTCGATGACGGCTGGACGGCGGTAACGGCCGACGGGAGTTTATCGGCGCACTTCGAACATACGGTAGCGATAACCGACGACGGGCCTTATGTGTTAAGCATGCTGTAGCGGGCGGCGTTTTAAGGCCGGCAACCTTTAATAGAAAGAAGACATGGCCAAAGAAGAGTCGATACAAGTAGAAGGGACTGTTATCGAGACCCTCCCGAACGCGATGTTCAGGGTGGAGCTTGAGAACCATCACAAGGTCCTTGCGCATGTCTCCGGCAAGATGAGGATGCATTTCATAAAGATACTCCCCGGCGACAAGGTCACCGTGGAGCTTTCCCCCTACGATCTCACGAGGGGCAGGATAACATACAGGGCGAAATAGACAGCCGGTCCTTTAAGGCCCGGTTGCATAAAGTTTCTAAAAAAAAGGACGGCCTCCAGGGGCCGGAAGCTAAAGCGAAAGAGGTATGCCATGAAGGTACGGAGTTCAGTAAAAAAGATATGCGCGAAGTGCAAGGTCATCAAGCGTAGCGGTGTGGTACGCGTGGTCTGCACAAACCCGAAACACAAACAGAGGCAGGGGTAATTCCCCGGCCTATAAGGCGCCGCGTACGCTGACCGCGGAGACGGCGAAAGCAAGGAGGAGCAAGAGTGGCAAGAATTTCAGGCGTAGACCTTCACAAGAACAAGAGGATCGTAACAGCCCTGACCAAGATCTACGGCATCGGAGACCCGTCCGCCGCAAAGATCACCGAGAAGGCAGGCGTGGATCCATCCATAAAGACCCAGGACTTGACCGAAGCCCAGGTGGCCGCCATAAGAAAGGTCATCGACACGGATTTCAAGGTCGAGGGAGACTTGAGGAAAGAGGTCTCCATGCATGTAAAGATGCTTATCGACATGGGCTGCTACAGAGGGGTTCGTCACAGGAAGAACCTTCCGGTAAGGGGTCAGAGGACACACACCAACGCCAGGACGAGAAAAGGGCCGCGCAAGGGTGTCGTGACTTCAAAGAAGTCTGAGTGATTTCCGGTGCAGCACGGCCGCATCCTCAAAAAAAATAGTTGCAATGGCTCCTTTTTTTAAGGCATAATATAAGTTTACGGTTCGCAGCCCCCCGGAATCAATAAAAACGATTGATTTTGTCTCGTTTTTTTATTTTTTTTATTTTAAGGTATCAAGAATAGCTAGGTCGGAGGCCATAGATGGCGAAAGTCAAGAAGGAAAAAAGAGCGGTATCCAAGGGTGTCGCCCACATAAAGTCCACATTCAACAATACTATAATAAGCATCACGGACCCCACTGGTAATGTGATAGCGTGGTCGAGTTCCGGAGGACAGGGGTTCAAGGGCTCCAGGAAAGGCACGCCGTTCGCCGCGCAGGTTGCCGCCGAGACCGCGGCCAAGAAGGCCATCGACAGCGGCGTGAAGTCCGTGGATGTTTACATAAACGGCCCCGGCGCCGGAAGGGAAGCCGCTTTGAGGGCCCTGCAGTCCGCCGGTTTCAGCATCAGCCTTATAAGGGATGTTACCCCGCTTCCGCACAACGGTTGCAGGCCCCCGAAGAGACGCAGGGTCTGATTGCGGCTCTCCCGGGTTTTTCACTCCGGGCAGTCCTCTTCGATTGAAAAGGTATATGAGAGAAGGCGTTTTTTCCGGCGCCTTTATAACGCAATAGAAAGAACCACAAGGGATTTAAAGGGAGGAGAAGTTGGCCAGGTATATTGAATCAGTTTGCAAGATTTGCAGGCGTGAAGGAGCAAAGCTCTTCTTCAAGGCCGAGAGGTGCTATACGGACAAATGCGCCTTCGAGAGAAGGAGCTACGCTCCGGGGCAGCACGGACAGTCAAGGGGCAAGATATCCGAGTACGCCCTGCAGCTGCGCGAGAAGCAGAAGGTAAAGCGCGTATACGGTCTCCTGGAGGACCAGTTCCGGATGACTTTCGCCTCTGCCGACAGGGCTAAGGGCATCACGGGCGACAACCTTGTCACCCTTCTTGAGAGAAGGCTTGACAACGCGGTACACAGGCTCGGTTTTGCCGGTTGCAGGAGCGAGGCCCGTCTCATGGTGACCCACGGCTTCTTCCGCATAAACGGCAAGAAGGTGAATATACCGTCGTACAAGGTGAAGGCCGGCGACGTTATCACGATCTCCGAAAGCAAGAAAAAGACCGCAAAGCTCGCCGAGAATCTCAAGGCCGCCGAAAGGCACGGCATGCCGGAGTGGCTGAGTGTTGAAAGAGAAGCCATGAAGGGAACTGTCGTAAGGCTGCCGAGAAGGGAAGATGTCACGGCCCCGATGAACGAACAGCTTATAGTCGAGCTGTATTCGAAGTAATCGTCTTTTCGCGCAGCACCCCGAAAGTTTCGCGCGGACCTGATGCCGCGTCGGGAACCTTCGTTCCAGGTCATATATTTTTCCAAATAAAATGATGGGGGCACCATGCAAAAAAACTGGCGTGACCTTATTAAACCTAAAAAACTCGAGGTTGAAAAGGATACACTTACTAACACTTACGGTAAGTTCGTCGCTGAGCCCTTGGAAAGGGGTTTCGGCGTTACTGTAGGTAACTCGTTAAGAAGGATACTGCTCTCTTCTCTGCAGGGCGCCGCCGTGACCAGCGTAAAGATCGACGGTGTTCTCCATGAGTTCTCATCGATACCCGGAGTGAAGGAAGACGTGTCGGATATAATCCTTAACCTCAAGCAGGTTAGGTTAAAGATACACGGAGAAGGCCCCAAGACTTTAAGGATCAAAGGTTCGAACGACGGCCGGGTTACGGCCGGTGATATCATCTGCGACAACACGGTGGAGGTCTTGAACCCCGACCAGCACATCGCCACCGTCTCCAAGGACGCGAAGTTCGACTGCGAGCTTATCGCAAACACCGGCAGGGGCTATGTCCCTTCCGAGAGGAACAAGCTCCCGGACCAGCCGATCGGGACCATCCCGATAGACGCCATATTCCAGCCCGTCTCAAGGGTGAACTTCACTGTCACCAACGCCAGGGTCGGTCAGAGGACGGACTACGACAAGCTCGCGCTCGAGATATGGACCACGGGCGCCATCGACCCGCAGAACGCCCTTGCCATAGCCGCCAAGGTGTTGAAAGACCAGCTGAGCGTCTTTATAACCTTCGAGGAGAAGGAAGAGGAGGCCGGCGGAGAGAAGGGCGAGGCCAAGCCCGCTTTCAACGAGAACCTCTTCAAGACGGTCGACGAGCTTGAACTCTCCGTGAGGTCGGCCAACTGCCTTAAGAACGCGGACATAAAGTACATCGGGGAGATGGTCCAGAAGAGCGAGCAGGAGATGCTCAGGACCAAGAACTTCGGTAGGAAATCGCTTAACGAGATAAAAGAGATACTTCGCGGCATGAGCCTTGACTTCGGGATGAAGATTGACGGCTTCCCGTCCAGAAAAGAGCTCGACGCGATGCACATAGAGCATAAAGAGACCGCGTAAGGGGTAGTTATGAGACACAATAGAGATGAAAAAAGGTTTGACAAGACATACAGCCATTTAAAGAGCATGATGTCGAATATGACAAATGACCTCATCACGGTCGGCCGCATCAGTACAACGACCCCGAGGGCGAAGGTCCTGAGGAGCTGGGCCGAGAAGATGATAACCCTCGGCAAGGACGGCACTGTGTCTGCTCGCAGGCGCGCCATGGCCTTCCTTAAGAACAAGAACTCGGTGACCAGGCTGTTCGCCGACCTTGCCCCTCAGTACAAGGAGAGAAACGGGGGATACACAAGGATATTGAAGATCGGGAACCGTCCCGGAGACAACGCCGCGATGTCGATAATCGAACTCGTCGAGGGCGCGGGTGTCCAGGCTGAGGCTGCGGCGCCGAAGGCCGCAAAGGCCAAAAAAACGCCGGCCAAGGCAAAGGCCGCTCCGAAGGCGAAAGCCGCCCCGAAGGCGAAGGCTGAGAAGACTGAAAAGGCCCCGAGAAAGGCCGCCGCCTCGAAAGAGACGGCCGAAAAGCCTGCTGAGAAGAAGGCCCCGGTAAAAAGAGCGAAGAAAGAAACAAAACCCAAAGAATAATAGTGAAAATCAAGGGTCAGGGATCAGGGGGCAGGGGCGTAAATCTCCCTGCCCTTTTTTTTATCCAGCTCCCTTCAGACCGCGCAACTGAAAAAAACCGAAATTTACTTGCAATTTATCCAAACTTGGTTAATAAATAGTTATCCAACCGTGAGTTTAAGTCTCTCTGTCTAAAGCGCCTCGTAACGCAAATCCGAGAAATGTTTACCCAAAGGTCGTTTTTTGTTTCTGTAAGCTCAGTTTTTTAATTAAAAATAACGGAGGGTGAAAATGGCAAAGTCGATGACAAAGTCTCAGGTAGAAGACCATATAGCTAAAAAGACCGGTGTGCCCAAAAAGACAGTTCGCGAGATATTAGCCGAGATGGCGGAGCTTTCTTACGCGGAGGCAAAGAACGCATTTACCATACCGGGCGTCGGAAAACTGGTGCTCGTGGACAGGAAGGCGCGCACAGGCAGAAACCCGAGGACAGGCGAGCCTGTCGAGATACCCGCCAAAAAGGTCGTAAAGTTCAGGATAGCCAAGGCATGCAAGGAAGCGATCCTTAAAAACGTTTAAGTCCGTCTGAGCCGGGGCCGCGAGTTGAGTCCGGGCCGCAGGTTAGAGTAGGCGCCGCGGAACAAGAGAAGGGG
>JACRCJ010000114.1 GCA_016219075.1 Deltaproteobacteria bacterium
GAGGGCAGTCTTTATGGTGCTTCTGCGTTTATCGGACATCTGGCACAGGCCTTCAGGGATTTTTGTGTTTTATATTTTTAACGCTCTGAAAACCCCGGGGTTTTAAGTCCATGGAGGGTTCATTCTCTCTCAGGGTAAATACCCCGCAGCTTGCCGCGCTTTACAAAAGGCCTTTTTGCGCGCTGGCGCGCGCCGTGCCTTATTGCTCCGCTCCATGACGAGCCCGCTTGCAAAGAGGGAGCGAGGCTTTTCTTCGCTCGCCCTATCAGGCTCGCTGCGCTGAAGGCCCCAAGGGAGCTATTAGATCCGGGTTAAACGGGTCCTTACTTTTTTTTCAGGGCGGGCCCCGCCGGGTTCCTTAGAAGGACCTTCTTCGGCTTCGTGCCTACGGAGTGGTCTTTGGGGGCCGCTATCTTTTTCATGCTGTCGAGCCTGTTCTGCTTTTTAAGCCTCGCGTATATCCTCACCCAGGCGCATTCGTTTCCGGTGTCCACCTCGCACATGCCGTCGGCCATCCCTCCGCAGGGGCCGTTCAAGAGGCCCTTCGGGCACTCGGTATGAGGGCATATGCCCCCGGTGTCGATAAGGACGCACTCGCCGCACAGGCTGCAGCCCTCGAAGAACCTCCCGACCCTCTCGACGGTAGCCAGAAAGAGAGAGTCGAGGGCAGGGTATACGGGCTGCGTCTCGTCGGCGACATCGGCAACAGTCCTGACCCCTGCGCCGCAGGCAAGGACCAGCACCGCCTCGGCCTCTTTAATCTCGGGCTTGTTCCTGTAGTCCTTCAGGGCAAGCTGCCTGTAGCAGGTCTCAGCCGGAAGGGAGCTTCCGACGACCTTCTTGCCGTTCTCCGTGAGTATCGCGGCCATCTCGTCGAGCTCTTTCTGCCCGCCCGTGTTGCACTGCTCGGCGCACGAGTCGCACCCGAAGAGATAGACCGTCTCTTTGCCCTCGAGCGCGGCGAGGATGTCCTTTATGTCTTTCTTCTTGGTGATTATCATTATCGGGTTTCCGGCCCCCTGTTTTTAAGCTGAGGGGCTGGTTCGGTTTGCGGAGAGTTTATAGCCCCGCCGCCTTCCTGGCGGACTCGACTGTGTTCTTAAGGAGCATTGCTATGGTCATCGGCCCCACTCCTCCGGGCACCGGTGTTATGAACGAGGCCCTTTCAGAGGCCCCCTCGAAGTCCACATCGCCGCAGAGCTTTCCGTCAGCGTCCTTGTTCATGCCCACATCTATTACGATGGCGCCTTCCCTTACCCAGTCGCCCTTGACGAATTTGGCCTTGCCGATGGCCGCCACAAGGACCTCGGCGGACTTTATCTTCTCCGCGAGGTCGGCAGTTCTCGAGTGGCAGATGGTCACGGTGGCGTTTCTCTTGAGGAGCATCATCGCCATGGGTTTTCCGACTATGTTGGAGCGGCCCACAACAACCGCGTTCTTGCCGGAGAGGTCTACGCCGGTTGAGTCAAGGAGCATCATCACCCCGTACGGGGTGCACGGCTGAAGGGTCGGGGCGCCTATCATGAGGCGGCCGACATTGTACGGGTGAAACCCGTCCACATCCTTCGAGGGGAGGATCGCCTCGATGACCTTCTCCTCGTCTATGTGTTTTGGCAGAGGGAGCTGGACGAGTATCCCGCTGACGGAGCTGTCTTTATTGAGCCTGTCGACAAGGTCCAGGAGCTCTTTCTCGGAGGTGGACTCCGGCAGGTCGTACTGAGCCGAGTGGATGCCGACCTCTTCGCTCGCCTTGCCCTTGTTCCTCACATAGACCCTCGAGGCGGGGTTGTCGCCGACGAGGACGACCGAGAGGCCGGGCGTGACCCCGTGTTTTTCCTTCAGGGAGAGTATCTCCTCCCTGAGTTCCGCTCTTACCCGGGCGGCGATTTCCTTGCCGTTTATGATCTTTGCCATCAGATTTTTCATAAATTTTAAGATTCAGTATACTTTAAGAGTCGGCGGATTGCAAAGAATTTCATCCCTGAACGCCTTGATTTAAAAGGCGTTCACCGAGGGCGTTGCCCTTGACATAAAACCGCCGGGGGGATATTATTAAAGATGCAGTTTGTTCCAAACGGCTGTGAAATCCCCGGGTTTTTTTAAGTCCCCGGAGGGCCGCAGCCCGGAAAAAGGAGACTGGATATGGGCTTTTGGGAGAACATGAACGATGAGCTTAAAAACGCGGTCGAAGAAGGCTGGACCGTCGTTAAAGAGAGCGCCAGGATCGGCAAGCTCCGCTACCGCATGCACACGCTCCACAAACAGGCTGAAAAGGCCTTCACCCGGATAGGCGGGATCGTCTATGAGAAGACGAAGGCCGATACCGACCCCATTACCCCCGAGGTCGTGAAGCTCATAGGGAAGATAAAGGAGATCGAGGCCGAGAACGAGGCCCTTGAAAAGGAGATAGAGGCCACGAGAAGGAAAGAGTCGGCTGAAAAGAAATGAGACCTCAGCGGCCTGAAAAAAGCCTGTTTTCAGGGTGTCAAGATATGGTCCGCTTCCGGCCGCTTCTTTATCTCCGTTGAGCTACGGCGTCCGGCCTGCCTCCGTTTTTTACAACTCCTTAAGAAATGGTCTTTTTTGCACCCCTGCGGTCTTTTTCTGGAGGGGTGTTTTTAGTCTTTAAAACCGGTATTCTCCCGGAATGACCGCGCAAAATTCCGCAACCGGCGTTTGTCAAAGGCCGGTTGCGGCCCTGAGGCCGCATTGGAAAACATACCGTTACTTAAAGACATAGTAATACTGATGGCCGTCTCGGTGCCGATGAGCTTTCTTCTGTCGAGGTTCGGGCTCCCCACTGTCATCGGCTTTTTTCTTACCGGGGTCATCATCGGCCCTTACGGGTTCGGGCTTGTGACCGAGCTTGAGACGGTCGACACCCTCTCCCAGATAGGTGTCGTGCTTCTCCTCTTCACCATCGGCCTTGAGTTCTCGATAGCGCGCCTCTTGAATATCAGGCGTGAGGGGCTGCTCGGAGGGGGCCTGCAGGTGCTCCTTACCGTCTCTGTCGTCTTTCTCATAAGCTACTTCTTCAAGCTCTCTTTCCCGGTGTCGCTCCTCCTTGGCTTCATCATATCCCTTTCGTCCACCGCCATAGTACTTAAGCTCCTGATAGACAACGGCGAGGTCGGCTCCTCCCACGGCAACCTTACGGTTGCGGTCCTCATATTCCAGGACCTCTGCGTGGTGCTGATGGTCATGCTCATACAGAGCATCGGGTCCAACGGGGGAGGGTCGCCCGTTGCCATGGCCAGGGCGCTCGGCCTCTCCATACTCGCGTTTGCCTTCATAGTCGTGGCAGTCGTCTACATCATACCGAGGATCTTCAACCAGGTCGTGAAGCTCAGGAACAGGGAGGTCTTCGTCCTCACCATAGTCCTTGTGTGTCTCGGCACGGCGTGGGTCACCTCGCTCTTCGGGCTGTCTCTGGCGCTCGGGGCGTTCGTGGCGGGCCTGGCCATATCCGAGTCCGAGTACAGCAACCAGATAGTCGCCGAGGTCATCCCGTTCAGGGACACCTTCGCCTCGCTCTTTTTCATCTCCATCGGGATGCTCCTGGACCTTGACTACTTCATCGGCCACATCCAGTGGCTCCTCCTGCTGGCGTTCGCCGTAATAGCCGTCAAGGCTGCGGCGATAACGGCCGTCGGGCGCATCCTGAGGTACCCGCTGAAGCTATCGCTTGTCGTGGGCATGAACCTCGCCCAGATCGGGGAGTTCTCGTTCATACTGATAAAGATGGGGCAGGACTACTCGCTCCTGAACGAAGGGCTTTATCAATCGCTTCTGGCCGCCTCCATAATCACGATGGCCCTGACGCCCTTCATATACCAGAGGTCGTCGAAGATCGCCTTTGACATCGGCCACGCGCTCGGCATAAGCGGCGCGGGCGGGGTGAAAAAGACAAAGATGTCGAACCATGTGGTGATAGTCGGCTACGGACTGAACGGCAGAAACCTCGCCAAGGTCCTCAAAGAGACCTCCATCCC
>JACRCJ010000108.1 GCA_016219075.1 Deltaproteobacteria bacterium
ACCGCGTCTCTCCAGAAGACCCCGGCAAACGCCAGAACGACCGCCAGAACGACCAATATTATGATCTTAATTTTCATTATCGAATTGTCACATGAAAACAGGCACGGCCCTGGCTTTCAGGGCCGTGCCTGCCTGTATAACTGCTTCTACAACAAATGCGGGTAACGGGATCAATACCCCATTACCTTTGTTTTTTCAGGACTCTTACGCAGACCACCTTCAACGAAGCCGCCACCTTTAAGGTCGCCGCCCCTTCCGGCCAGCATCCCGCCCTCTTCAAGGAGCTCCTGAGCGTCTTTGAACTCGGCGCTCTGGCTCGCGTTGAGAGGATTCACCTTGTTGGCCGCGGACTTTGAATCAAAGCTGGACTTCGGGTTCAGGTATTCGTCAAGCGTCTTAGGCGGTTTGGCATCGGCGTTGGCCCTGATCCACGCTATGACGTTCCAGATGTCCTGGTCCTGGAGAAGGTTTCCCCATGACGGCATGGCATCCGAGAGGTCAACGGCTGCGCCGCCGCCCTTGATGACCGTAAAGAGCTCGACATTGGTCTTCCTGTTCACGTAATCAGACCCTGCCGTAAGGTCTCTCGGATACGGGTCAAGGTACAGGGCATTCGGACCGTCACCCTTCAAGAGCCAGCCGTGGCAGCCTACGCAATACACGTAGTACCACTGCTTGCCTTCGTTGGGGTTGGTTCCGGGCACGAGAGAAGTCTTGAACGAGGGAGACCAGTTGTTAGCCCACTGGTTATATACAGCCTCTCCGCTCGCTGGCTTCTTTATCCTCTCCCATACCTCGGTCTTACCGGTTGAGGAACCGTAGCCGCTGTCTCCGGCGGCAAGTGTGGCTTTCCCGGCCTTGCCCTTTGACGCCCTCTTTCCGACACCCGTGAGGTAGTCAAACCCGGTAATGCCGTATGTGGAACCGGCAGCGCCTTTCATCATGTCTTCGGCTTCCTTCTCAAAGTTAGACAGGGCTTTTTCCAGTTCGGCTGTAGTACGGGTAGGACATTCAACCTTCTTACCCTCCGCCTTGCATCTAAGTTCAGCGGCAATGCCGGTATTGGAAGCGAGAAAAAAACCGCCGACCAGCAGCAAAACTCCGAACTTGATTCTCATTCCATGTCACCTCCTTTTTAAATGGCTAAAAAAGAACAACAGTATCCGCTATTGCCTATTATAGCCATGAATAAGTGATACGGTTCCCGGAAATGCTCAAATGAAAATCAGTTCCCCTTGCAGTTACAGAGTTTTCTCAAGTAGTCCTTGAGAGCTACCACTTCGTCATCCGTAAGCGTCTTGCCGAACGGGGGCATCATCGTGGACTTGCTGGTGGCTGCCCCCCCGCCCTTTACGACGTTTATGAGGTCCTGGTCGGTGAGCTTGGCCATCTCTTTGGCGCTGGTGTGGTTCCTGGGGCTCACGGGCTGGCTCTTCGTGGCGTTGGGTCCGTCCCCCTTGCCGTCAGTCCCGTGGCACTGCGCGCAGTAAAACTTATAATTAAGCTCCGCCGGCGCTGCGTTGGCGGTAGTAGAACCCGGGAAGATCGCCGCGGCAAAGGCCAGGACAAACGCCGCCGCTATGTATGTGGTCTTGCCAACCATAGTATTATAGACTCCTTTCGCGTATATTTGCTTTCTTTGACAGGTACTGCAAACGGCACGGCAACGGTTGTCCTTACTTGAGGCTTGACACATACTCGGCCAGCGTCTTTATTTCGTCGTCGGTCAGTATTCCTTCATATACGGGCATGTCCTTTACAGGCTTGAAGACCTTGGGGTTCACGAGATAGGCGTATATCCAGTCGGGCTGGAGCCTGTCGGCTGCGCCGACCATCGTGGGGCCGGTCAGCCCGCCTACGGTGTTGCCGCCCTTGGTGACTTCATGGCAGCCGTAACAGCCCTGCTTCTTCTCGAAGATGATCCTGCCCTTGGGCCCGCCCTTGGGGGTGATGCCGGCCTTTTTAACGGCGTCTGAAGTGAGGCTCATAAGATACTCGGCGACCTCGTCTGCGCTCTTGGCGTCGAGCTTGGCGTGGTTCCCGGTATTCTTCTTCGTAAGCGAATAGTATTCCATAGGCCTTATCGGCTTGGGGTCCTTGAGCCAACCCTTCAAAAAGTCCTTCTGGAACTTGCTGCCGGAGTACCATAGTTCCGGACCCTTTTTCGCAAGCTGGTCCTCTATGGTCTTTTCCTTGGCGGGGCCGGCCATCTGGTGGCAGGCGCCGCAGTTCTTTGAATCGAAGATCTTCTTACCTTCAGCGACCCCGGCGTGTGACGTGGACGCGAAGGCGACACCGGCGGCAAATACGGAGACTGCGGCAAGGCGTAAAAAACTTACTCCCTTCATCCAAGACCTCCTTACAGGTAGTTATTAAATCGCTGATTTTATATATGATATCTGTATATCGTGCACCTGACAAATTGTCAAGGACTATATTGCGATTCCTTGAAACTTTCCGTGACCGGTTTTCATTGTTTTTTGCCCGAAAAAGGGGTCAATCCCCGCCCCTAAGGGCCTCCCTGTCGGATGTCGTAAGCTTCACGGCGGCCCCCTTCGTCTCTGAAAAGGCCCCGGTGTCGATTACCCCGAGTTTATGAAGGCTTACCTCGGTGAACCAGACCTTCCCGGAGGGGGCGAGCGTTATGGCGAACGGCTTTATCGACAGCGGCATGTCTATCTCTACGAAATCCTTCTTTCCGGCGTCCAGCCTTCCTATCCTGCCTTCCCACTTGTCACTGTACCAGACAAACCCGCCGTTATCCACGGCGAGCCCCTCGGGGACCCTTTTGCCGGGCATGTCGAAGACGGTGAACTTATGGGAAGAGGTTGAAAACTTAACGAGTTTCCTGTCCTTGCGCGCGCCGAACCAGAGGTCCCCGTTTTTGTCCGCCTCAAGCTCGGTGGGGATGGCGAACGGGATGGGTATGGCGTACTCCTTTACCGAGCCGGTTACGGGGTCGAGCCCGGCGATATTATTGGAGCTGGACTCGACGAACCAGACCATGCCGGCGGCGTCCACGGCGACCCCGATGGGCTGGCTTGACCTTGAAGGGATGGAGTATTCCTTGAACTTTTTCGTAGACGGGTCGAACATCCCGATCTTCCCGGCGGAGAACTCCGTGAACCAGATGCGCCCCTTTTTGTCTATCGCGAGCTTGTAGGGCTGGCTCCCCGGAGAAGGCACCTCATACTCCGTGAAAGTCCCCTTCGCGGGGTTGAAGACCGCGACCTGGTTGGCATCCTGCTCAAGGAACCAGACCATGCCTTTCGAATCGACGGCAATGTCGATGGGAACGCTCTTGACCGTCGGGATATTGTACTCGGAGAACGAGCCGCTCTCCGGGTGGAAGCGCCCCAGCTTGTTGGCGTCGGACTCCAGGAACCAGATATCCCCTTTACGGTCGGCCGCGATGGCTACGGGGAACGCAAGAGGGGTCGGTATGGCGTAAAAGTCGACGGCTGAGGCCGCGATAGAGGCCGTAGCCGGTAAAAGAAGCATTATGAGGGCTAAAAGGCATCTCACGGCCGCACCCCGCTCTTTGCCGCAGGCACTGATACGCTTGAGAGCTTGTTTGCGTCACGCGCCGACTCGGTAAACCATACCTTGCCCGAGCGCGCCACACCTATGCCGACCGGAAGGCTCGAGTAGGTCGGGACCGCGTACTCGGTAAAGACGGCGGCCACGGGATCAAACCTCCCGATCTTGTTGGCGCGGTTCTCGGTGAACCAGACGATGCCGTCGGGCGAGACGGCGATCCTCACCGGGACGGACGCCTGCGTAGGTATTATGGCCTCGTTGAAGACGGATGACGCGGGGTCGAACATGCAGACCCTGTTGCCGTTCATCTCGACGAACCAGACCCTGTCTTTAGCGTCCACAATGATGTCCGAGGGGTGCGCGTATATCGTCGGTATCTTGTACTCCCTGATTATCTTTTTGGCGAGGTCTATGGAGCCTATGTTGTTGCCGACGGCCTCGCTGAACCAGACCACCCCTTTTGAGTCCACGGCTATGCCCGTGGGCTGGCTGTTGGGGGTGGTGACTTCGAACTCCCGGAAGGTCTTGCCGTTGAACATGCCTATCCTGTTGGCGTTTCTCTCCGTAAACCAGACAGTGCCGTCCTTTGAGACGGCTATCATGTACGGCTCGGCGTTTTTAGACGGGACCTTGCGGATGGAGAACTTCCCGGTCTTGGGCGTCAGAGACCCGATGGAGCTCGATGTGGGCAGGGTAAACCAGACAACACCTTCGGCGTCTATGGCTATGTCCGAAGGAGAGCTGTCCTTCGGCAGGGAAAACTCACGGAACTTCTTGTCGTTGTCGTCGAAGACCCCGATCTTATCAGCTTTCTGGGCCGCATACCAGACCAGGCCCGAGGCGTCTACCGCAAGGTCGATCGGGTAGCTTAAAGGCGTAGGGAGGGTGTACTCCTCGATAGGAGAAGGACCCTTATTCTCTTCGGCGCCCAGAGCTTTAGCGCCCGATAAGACCAGAGAGAGAAAGAAAAAAACCACAACCCCGGCCCTGATGTACCTCAAAAGAAGAGAATTCGCCTTACGGTTCATATAGATATCTGTATACCCCTATCCTTGATCCCTTACTTCACTCCCTCATACTCGCACTTGCAGATCTCGGCCCTTATGTACTGGATTACGTTCATTATCTCTTTGTCGTTGAACTGGATGTTGAAGGACATCATCGATTCGGAGAAGCCCATGGACGCCCCGCCGTTCTTTATGACCTTGAAGAGCATGTCATCGGTACGGGTACTCATGATGGCCTTGTCGGACAAGTCCCTCGGCCTGACATCGAGCGTGTCGGCCAAAAGGCCGTCTCCCCTGCCCTGAGGCCCGTGGCAAGGCACGCAGTGGCCCTGGAAATCACCCTTCCCGTACGCTACGGCGTCTTTTCTCCAGTCCGTCTGAGTCATGTAATCCGGCTCTTTTAAAGTCTCGAGCCTTTCCTTGAGTGATAATTTTGCAAAGCTCTTTTCCTTCGGGGACGCAGGTAAGCTTGCCTGAGCGTATTGCCCGCCGAAGGCCCCCATGTCTGTCCCTCCTTCGCCTGCCTTAGCGGCAGGAGAGCCGTTTTTAAGATGGTAGTCGCCTTTTTTAAGGTCCTCAAAGAGCGGGTCCTTCGATACATCCCCCTTGCCGGGCTCGACATTTATATAGTTTTCTCCGTTACCCCAGACGAGGTTATAGGACAGCACAGGCTCGGCGCGGTATTGCCCCCCCAGGAACTCGGCCCACCTTATCCCGCCGACGGTGTTATCGGCTACTATGTTGTTCTTGACTATGACCCTTGAGATTTCGCTGAAGATGCCGGTGAAGTTCCCGGCGAGCGTGTTGTTTATTATCTCAGGGTTTGAGTAGGAGTTGTAGATTCCGTGGCTGCCGCTCTTAGTTATGATATTGTTCTCAACGAGCGAGTCGCTGTAAAGAAGGTAGATGCCGTATGAGACTGAAACCGTGATCTCGTTATTTATGACGTTGGAAGGTGAATAGTATAATTTGATGCCGGTGTTGTTGCCGGTGATGCGGTTATTGGCTATCGTCATTGGGGCGTTGTTGCCAGAGACCGCGGCGTCCATCGTAACGCCTATGGTGCCCTTCCTGCCGCTCCCGGTGATCGTGAAGCCCTCGATTACCGCGCCCCTGGCCCCTTCTATGACTGAGCCTCCTCCAGTGCCGGTTATCGTCGTAGTCCCGGCCCCCGCTCCCTGGAGCACAATATTCTCCTTGAGGACCAGGTCCCCGGTGTAGTTTCCCGGGGCGACCAGAACCGTATCGCCTGCGACGGCGTGGTCTATCGCCGCCTGTACGGACTTATACTCGGAAGGGACTTTTATGGTGGCCGCCGAAGCAGCCGAGACAATAACAAATATGAAAAAAACGGCCGCGAACGCGGCAAAAAACCTTGAGCGGAGAACCCCTTTCATCCCTGAATCCCTCCTTTACTCATATTTGAAAAAAAATTTGACAAGGGGGCCTTGCCCCCCCGGTCCGCAAGTCGATGAGATAAGACATACTGGAGCAAAAACTGACAGGCCGGAGCCGGTAAGAGTACGGCCAATGTGGAAAAAGGCCTGCCCCGCGGCTGGGATGCGGTCTGCCCTGCCCACGGCACAATGATCCAGCCGTTTAAGGCCGCCTGATACCTTTTCTGAATGGGTATGCCGCTCCGCAATCCCGTCGCTTTAGCGGCGGGTCAAGGAGTGGCAAATCTAAATGATTTTTCCGTACCATCAAAATTCTACGCCATTTATGGCGGAGAATTTTAATTACTTCCGGATTTTTAGCGTAAGCAAGCAAAAGCATACGACGGCAGGAGACTAAAGAGATCAATGAGTTGGAACGGTATCTATGGGACTAATCCTTGCCGCCGCCAGGGCCGTAAGAGGCCGGGGACTCTTCATAGGTGTCCCCTACAAAGTCAATCTTCCAGGACTTTGTTTCCTTGTCAAGGCTCAAGTTCAAATCGGACGTCGTGGTCATGTAGCCGCCGAACGAAGAGGCGGTCTTGCACTCGATGGATACGACGGCAATATTTTTTTTGTCGTCGATTTTGGTGCCGAGGACCTTCACCTCAAGGTCTTTCGGGTATTTGGTCACGGTTTCCTTGAACCTGCCCTCTTCCAAAGTCCCGGGCCTCAGGTCGCAGAGCCTGTACGCCTCGTTAAGGGTCGTGGGCCCGCCTTCCTTGACGTACGCGTAGAACTTTTTAACGACCTCTTCCGGGGCCTCGGCCGGCTTGACATCCCCGCCGCCCTTGCAGCCCACGGAGAAGAGCATGACAAGGGCGAAGAAAAACAGTAAGTACCGTCTTGAGAAAATCTTATTCATATGCATTATAATACCACTATAACCGGTTGTTTTCAAAGGTTTTTTAGAAAAAAGCATGTCCCGACCGCAATCGGCAATCGGGACATGCTTTTCAGGACTCTTGCGTCTTTTCTTTACTTGAAGACTTCCAGCTTAGATAGTCCCTGGAGCCTCTATCAACCCCGGCTCGGCGAGCTCTTTCTGCTTGTAAGCCTCGTCGTAGTCGCCGGTGGCGAGGTTGGCCGCGCCTTTCGGACCGTCTACGAAGAAGGTCGCCCTCATCTCCAGATGGAGCGGGCCGCAGAAGTGCTGGCAGTATATTTCGTACTCGCCAGCGTAGTCAGCGACAAACTCACTCATGACTGAAACGCCCCTGGGGGCCGTGAGGTTTGTCCTGAGACCGTAAGGACCGTAGATTGTAAAGCCCATGATGACATCAGGGTTCTTGGTGATACCGGCGGCCTTATCGATGTTTGTCACGATGAGCCTTACCTTGTCACCCTTCTTCACCCTTATCTGCCTCGGTACATACCCGTAGCTGAACGCCTTTACATGTACTTCTTTCACGCCGTCTTTCTCAACTACACCGGGCTTGTCCTTGTCCCTCGGGATGAAGGTCACCACAGCGTTGTTGTGGTGCTGCGGCTTTATATCCCTTGAAGGCTTCATGACAAGGCTCTCGGCCTGGCCCATGTCCCACTGCTTGATCTTGCTCGCGAATATGACTTTCGCGTTGTGGGGCTCTCCGTCAACCGGTACGATCTTGAGTGTTTTGCCGTATGTAGGGCTGCCTTCCTGCGCGTCAATCATCTCATGATTTACCGGCCAGCGGATACCTGTGGGGCTGAAGAGGCCTGTTGAGAATTTGTTGAGGGCAAACACATACTTGTCGTCCGCGCTGATGGCGATGTGGCCGATCCTGTAATGGATCGGGAACTCATCGACGACCTCGAGTTTGTCGAGGTCCGTCTTTACGATGGAGTCAGCCACGAAACAGCTTGTATAGGCGTACTTGCCCTTTGTGTCGAAGACATTGTGCAGCGGTCCGGCGCCTGCCGGTATTACCTTCTTTACCGCGAGCTTGTCCACATCGATTATCGTGATCGTGGCGGAAAGCTTGTCGGCGACCTGGATGTACCTGCCCTTGGGCTCGGCATCGGTCCCGTGGGGGTTCTTTCCGACCGGGATCTCCTTTATGAGTTTAAAGGGATTCACCGAAAAGACTCCGACGGTTGAATGGTAATAGTTACCCGAGAAGACGTACTCGGGCTTGCCGGGTTTGCTGACATCGAGATAGTCAGGGGCGCTCGGGACAGGACCCCAGTCGATGACCTGCGCCTTGCCTGAAGCGATATCGACCTTTGCCATCTTGCCCGTGAGCTCACCGGTGGCGTAGAGCGTCTTGCCGTCCTGGCCGAGCGATATGTGGTGAATACCAAACGGGAATGGCATTGATATCAACCGCTCAAGAGTGCCCAGCTGCAGGTTGATGACGCCGATGGTGTTCGCACCCTTGTCGTTGACATAGAGGTACTTGCCATCCGGCTCAAGGTTCTTGGTACCGGCGTTTGTCGGAGCGCTGAATACGGGCTCATGGAGGTCTACACCGACCTGGATGTGCCTGTATGTCCTCATGCTCGGCACGCCGAAAACGGCTACCTGTCCGTCAAGACCACCGGCGTTGTACATTATCTGGTCGTCTTTCAGGGGGGCGTCGCTGAGGGTCTTTTGCGTAACATGCCAGTCCCTGTCCCCCTCGGCGGCTACGGCCACTTTAGGCGCTACAGCAAATGCAAATACAGCTGCGGCTGTAATGAAGGAACCAAAGATTCTCGCTCGCACGTTCTCTTTCACCTCCTCATTAAATTTTGGTAGGAACATGCCTGTACCAGAGAAGTACGGAGTTCCCGGTTTACTTCTGAGGCTTTGACTTCTTTTACTATAAATGCAATAGCGGATAGACTAAGAATAGACCAGATTTTAACTTATTGTCAAGCGGAAAAAATAAACTTTTAGAAACATAACAATTGTAACCTGGATTAATAAAAACCTTTTAAAAAGTATGTTTTTAAAATAACAGTTGACCTCGTTTCTCAGTTAAGGTAAAGATTAGGATACGCGCTAAATTTTCATGACCGGCCCACACTGAAAAGGCTCTCCCGCACTACCGGCGGCAAGAGAAGCCCGCTATCATTACGGAAGACTATGGGTAGAAAGCTTTTCGCGATTACATTGCTCTTCGGCGTGCTGGCCATGAGCGCCTCCGTGTACTGCCAGTCGCTCTGCATCAGCGGCCACGGCATGCACTCGTCCCACGCGAAAAAAGAGCATCAAGCCTCCATGCGCCATCAACACCAGACGGAGCGCTGCGACATCTCACACTCAAATGGAAAAGAGAGCGACCGGACACACTCCGGCCGGGACAGCTCCATCAAGTGCGACTGCTCCGGTGAGCTGACCGTAGTCCAGGGGTATCATCTCCTCGGAAGCCCCCAACCGGTCCACGCGCCTGTCCTTACAGAGGTCGCCACGGTCCAGCCGTTCGACCTCATCTATCGTTCACCCGACACGCCGCCCTCTGAGGGCCCCCCAAAGATAATAGCCTGAGCCTGTTTTTCCCACGCGCCACTTAACTTGAATTATCGAAAGAACCGTCCCCGCGGGCTTTGAACGCGTCCGTCTGCGGCGCGCTCGCGCGCGCCATTTCAAAAGGCGCGCCCGCGATGAACCCTCCCCGGGCAACAAGTCCTGGGGTTTTCAGAACTGTTAAAAATAAAAAAACAGGAGCATACCCATGTACTATAAAGTGATCATGGAATGCGGCCATGTCGGCGCAGGCAACAACCATGAAAAAGTCTGGTTCATCAAGGGCAGCGACCCGATGTCGGTGCTTAGGACCGCCACAAGGCTGCCGGGCGTAAAGAAGAAGCATACTCTCAACTCGGTAAAGCTCATCAAGGAGATAACCAGAGACGACTACAGAAGCGGGTTGTCCGAGAAGAGGAGGAGCCTGCAATGAAGACCTTCAAGGCCGCACTCTTCTCCGCGTTCCTCCTCCTCCCCTGCCTTGCGGCAGGGGAGGAGCCCTTAAAGCTCGAAGAAGTCGTCGTCACGGGCACAAGGGAGGCCGAGCCTCTCAAAGAGGTCCCGGCCACGGTCAACAGGGTCAAGGAGGACGAGATCAAGGCCGTAAAACCGTCGCACCCTTCCGAGGTGATGAACCGCGTGCCCGGAGTCTGGATCAACTCTACAGGAGGAGAAGGGCATATCACTTCTATCCGCCAGCCGCTCACGACGAGCCCGGTCTATCTGTTCCTCGAAGACGGCATCCCGGTAAGGTCAACAGGGTTCTTCAACCACAACGCGCTCTACGAGATGAACATGCCCGGGGCCGCCCGCGTGGAGGTCATAAAGGGCACCGGCACGGCACTTTACGGCAGCGACGCCATCGGAGGGACCATCAATGTGATGACGCGCCCCGCCCCCCTTACGCCGGAGGCGGAGATAAACCCGGAGGCCGGCTCCTACGACTGGCGGAGGGTTCTGGCGACCATGGGGAACACCTGGGGCGCGGAGGGGCTGCGCCTTGACCTGAACGCCACCCATTCAGGCGGATGGAGGGATAGGAAGGAGTACAACCGTTACAGCGGAACGCTCAAGTGGGACCACCTCTTCCCCGGCGCGGCAAGCGCTAAAACCGTTCTGGCGTTCTCTCAGATAGACCAGCAGACCAGCGGCGGGGCCCCTCTGACGAAGGCCGACTACGACAGCAGGCCCTGGTACAACTACCACACCTTCGACTTCAGGAACGTAAAGGCCCTGAG
>JACRCJ010000136.1 GCA_016219075.1 Deltaproteobacteria bacterium
TTGGCACAGTGGCCGGATCAAGTCTTTTTCAATCGCTTAAGCACCAACAAAATATCAGGGTTCAGGTTGCAAACCTGAACCCGCTTAAGGAAAAAAAAGGGCGGCCCCCGCGAAAAAGGGGGCCGCCCTGAGTTTTCCAATTGGAACGGCGGCTACCTTATGTACGCCTCCGTGACATACCTTCTCATCATCCTGTGCGTGTTGAAGTAGTAGGCGATCTTGCTGATGGAGTTCTCCATCATCTTGACCCAGACCTTCCTGTTGCCGTAGTAGGTGGGGATTACAAGCGTTTCAAGCTTGTGATAGAGGTCCTCGGCGTCCATCAGGTCGGTCGCCTTCGTCAGGGTCGATTCGGTAGGGCTTGCGCCTATCGCCCACCCGGTGTACCCCTCGATGTGCCCCTCTATCCACCAGCCGTCAAGCACGCTGAAGTTTACGACCCCGTTGTGCGAGGCCTTCATGCCGCTTGTGCCGGAGGCCTCCCTCGGCCTCATCGGGGTGTTGAGCCAGACGTCCACGCCGGAGACCATCTTGAGGGCGAGCTCCATGTTGTAGTTGTTGAGATAAACTATCTTTATGTCCTTCTCCAGCATCTTTATGTTCTTGAATATCTCCATGATGTTCTTCTTGCCGTCGAAGTCCTTGGGGTGCGCCTTGCCGGCGTAGATCACCTGGAGCCTGCCGCCGGCGATCTTTCTCAGGCGCTCGATGTCCGAGAGAAGGAGGTTGGCGCGCTTGTACGCCGTGGCCCTTCTCGCGAACCCGATGGTGAGGGTTTCGTAGTCCATGGACGCGCCTGTGACCGAGTTGACATGGTCTATGAGCTTTCTCTTGGCCTCCATGTGCGCCCCCCAGATCTCCTCTTCGGGGACCTTGTCGACCCTGACGAAAAGCTCTGGCTCGTTCGCCCAGCCCGGCAGGTACTTGTCGTAGAGCCTGGCGAAGCTCTCGCAGGTCCATGTGAAGGAGTGGACCCCGTTCGTTATCGCCTGTATCTGGTAGCCGGGGAAGAGCACCTTGGAGACCTCGCCGTGCTTTTTGGCGACCCCGTTTATGTACTTCGAGAGGTTCATCGCCAGGAGCGTCATGTTGAGCTTGTCCGCTCCCGCGAGGTCTTTGAGGACCTCTATCGGGAATATCTCGTCGAGGACCTCTTTCACTATATCGTAGGAGAACCTGTCGTGGCCCGCCTCAACGGGCGTGTGGGTCGTAAAGACGCACAGGTCCTTTACCCGCTCCGTGTCCCATATCTCGCGTTCGTCCCAGACGCTCTCGATGTCCCTTTTGTACCTGTTGAGCAGTTCGAGAGTCAGGAGGCTGGCGTGCCCTTCGTTCATGTGGTACTTCTTGATCCTGAATCCCAGCGCCCGCAGCATCGACACCCCGCCGAGGCCGAGAACCGCCTCCTGCTTGAGCCTGTACCTGTCGTCCCCCCCGTAGAGGCGGTCCGTGAGGGTCCTGTCCTCCGGGGAGTTCTCCGGGAGGTTGGTGTCGAGGAAGAATATCGGCACATTCCATTTGTCGACGAGGCTTGAGATGTTGTAGGCCCAGACCTGGATGGCGACATCCCTGCCTTCAAGCCTGATTTTAACCTTGTGCGGCAATAGCGTCATGTGCTCTGCCGGGTTCCAGACCTCCGGGTGCTCGGTCTGGCTGCCGTGCTCGTCGATGTCCTGCCTGAAGTACCCCTGCCTGTATATGAGAGTGACGGCCACCATCGGCAGCCCCAGGTCGGCGGCGCTCTTGATGGTGTCTCCGGCGAGCACTCCGAGGCCCCCGCTGTAGGTCGGGATATCGTTCCTGAAGCCTATTTCCATTGAGAAATAAGCTATTTTGGGTTCGGAGGTCAACTCCTGAATATATTTCATAAGCTCCCCGTTCGGTCGAGATGTTTTGTTTTATTGCTAAAAGAATTATACATAATCGTGAGTCTTTATCAAGAGGGGTTTTCTCCGGGAGGGCCTGTCGGGGAAAGGTCCGTCCGGGCTTCTCGCTTTTGTGACAAAAACCATATGCCGGGGATACCGTATCTGTGCTATAATGCGGCAAAAGCGGAGGGGTCTTATGCGTAACGGAAACAGAGTCCTCCAGTACCTCTTGACCGTTCCCGCGTTCACGTTGATGTTATCCGCCTCATCCTGTTCGCTTCACAGGGGCGCCGCTCCCGACATGACGGCAACCGGCGCCGCCGGGCCCGGAGCGGCCGCGGGAGCGGAAGAGTTACCTGGAATATGCAGGCCGGAAGATTGCTTCGGCTCGGCGCTCGCGCTATTGCGCTCTGGAGACGCTTATGCCGGGAGGCTTCGCCTTACGGAGCTTGCCGACATGTACCCGGACACGGTCTGGGCCGCGAGGGCCTCGTACCTTCTCGCCGGCTACGCCATAGAGGAGGGGAGCCGGGAAGCGCTCGCCCTCCTCGACGACGCCGGGTCTTTGACCGACATCGGGGACTACATCCTTTTCAACAGGGCCCTGGCGTTCAAGAACCTGGGGCTCCTCGACGCTTCGCTCGCCGCTTACGACTCCATCCCCGTTCTGTACCCTGACTCGCCCTTGAACTCCGAGGCCCCGTTCCGGAAGGCCTCGGCGCTTATGGAGGCCGGGTTTTACGCCCGCGCGCGGACGGTCTTTTCCGCTTTCATAAAAGACCACCCTGAAAGCGCCCTCGTCCCGGAAGCGCTCCTCGATATCGCCATATCCTCAGTCGTGCTCGACGAGAAGGCCGAGGCCGCGAAGGCGGCCAACAGGATACTCCATACCTACCCGGCTCACCCCACGGCAAAATACGCCGTAGCGCTGGTCTTGGAGCTTAAGCATAGCATTGAGGTCCCGGAACTGACGCTGGAGGAGAGGTTCAGGCGGGCCGAGAGGCTCTTTTCACACGCACGCTACAAAGAGGCGATAGCCGAGTACTCGTACCTCTCTGAAAACGCGGGGGAGAGGGACCGGCAGCGCTCCACGCTCAATCTTGCCGTCTCCGAGGCGCGCCTGAAGAGGTACGACCTGGCCGAGAAGGCGCTGAAGGCCTACCTTAAGTCCAGGGACCCGGAGAAGGAGAGAGAGGCCCTTTACTGGCTCGCCCTCGCGGCGGCACGGCAGGGCAAGGAAGACCTTTTGAATGACTCCGTCAGGGATCTCTCAATTAAGTACCCGAAGAGTACAGAGAGGGCAAGGGCGCTTCTTCTGCTTGCCAACCTTTATAGCGGAAGGGGGTTCAAAGACAAGGCGGCCTCCGTCCTGAGGCAGGTCGCCGGAGAGTTTAAGAACACCGAGGCCGCCGACGAGGCGCTCTGGAGCATCGGGTGGAGCGCGTACCGCGCCGGAAGATACTCCGAGGCCCTGAAGACCTTCATCTCGTACGGGGAGACCAACCCCAAGGGCAGGCAGAGGGGACAGTTCCTCTACTGGTCGGGGAGAAGCCTTGAGAAGACCGGCAGGAAGAAAGAGGCCGCGTTCGAGTACAACAGGGTCTGCGCGTCCGGGCCCGCTTACTACTGCCAGACGGCCAGAGGCCGTCTGGACATGATCAACGGAGGGCGCACAGAGGCGTTCGCGCCGTTTAATCGGGAGGACCCCTGGGCCGCCGGGCCGGACCCGGCGGGACTTGAGGCGCAAAAAAACGAGGACCCGTACGGCGATGGCGCGCTTGCCTTGGTAAACGACGGGACGGCGGAGGACGCCGAAAGCGGTCTTTCGCTCGACACCCGTTATCTGGCGGCAAGGGAGCTATTGATACTCGGGCTTGACAACCTTGCCTCAAAGGAGCTTTCGGTCCTGACGAAAAGCTACCCTGACGACCCGGAGGCGCTTGTAGAGCTGGCCGGCCTTTTTTATCAGGCCGGGGACTACTACGGGTCGATGCGGATATATTACCGGTACCTCTCGAATGTGGACCCGGACGAGAGGACCGACGCGGCCACCGAACTCAGGGCGTACTCCTTCCCTCCGGGCATTGTCGAGTCCGTGAGGCTCAAGGCCCCGGAGGGGGCGGACCCGTACCTCGTGGCGGCGGTCATGAGGGAGGAGAGCTCGTATAACCCGGGGGCGGTCTCTGTGACCGGGGCGCTCGGGCTCATGCAGATAATGCCGTCTACGGGCAGGTTCGTGGCCAGGGAGTTGGGCCGGGCCGATTTCGAGCCGCGCGAACTTTTGAACCCGGAGACGAACATCAGTATGGGCTCCTGGTACCTGGACTATCTCTCAAAGAAGTTCAACAAGGACATAGTCCTCACCATCGCCGGTTACAACGCCGGGCCCGGGGCCGTCAGGAAGTGGGTGGAGACGCTTCCGCCGGAGTTCGACGAGTTCATAGAGTCCATCCCGTATACCGAGACGCGGAACTACGCCAAGAAGGTCTTGAAGAGCTACTCCGAGTTTCGAAGGGCCTCGGCGGCGCCTCAACGGCAGGGGGCGATAAGGGCCGGGGCGCTTTTGCGGAAAGGGACCCCCGCGTCGAGTGAGTCTGGCGCGCGCTCCGTGAAGGGAAGGTCTTAGCGCCCAGGAGTAAGCCTTCTGTACCCGCCGGGCACATTGAAGAGGGACCTCGGCTGCGGGCCGGTCTCAAGCCTTTTAAGCTCCGTTGAGAACTCGGCGCCAGGCCTGCCCCTGACCCAGGAGACCATCTTTACAAGTATGCCCTCCCCGGTCACCCACATGTAACCCTCGTACATGGTCCCGTCCGGGCCCGTAGCCTCCATCGCGTTCTTTGTCGTGAGAGTCCCGTTTACGAACTCGGGGCCAACCGTGGTATACTTGTAGTCAAAGTCGGCGGGGTCGCGGGAGCGGCCCATGGCGTCGCTTACGGGCAGCTCGACATAAGTCCTCTCGTTCGGCATGAGTATCCAGACGAGCTTGAGGTCCATCCGGGTTATGACCACCTGGGGTCTTCCGGCGGTCTTTTCCTCCCTTCTTCCCATGTAGGGGGCGTGGTAGACCTTGCCGAGGCTCATCCTGCCGCCGGTCCGGGTGACGGTCTCGGCCGAGTACTCGACCAGGGGTTCCGGGAGCCTCTCTGAGAGCGCCGGGGCGCAAAACGCCAGAAAGAGAAAGAGCGTTAAAAAAAGCCGGGCCGTACAGTTCATGGTGCGTTCTCCTTTATGCCTGATCTCTTCCGGCAAAACCCGCCGCCGGCCGATATTTTCTGAGCAGAGGGTCTTTTTATGGGGAGCGTAAGCTCGGTACTTCTTATAGTATACATCTTAATGGTCGTCTTCGGCTACTACCTTGAGTACCTCAATCTCACCCGCTTGAGGGAGCGGAGGTTGCCTCTGCCAGAGGAGCTTGAGAGTGAGACGGATGCGGACCTCCTCTTTAAGGCCGGGGCGTACACCGTCGAGAACGCGAAGTTCGGCATAGTCTCCTCGCTTTACAATAACGCGATATTCCTCGTATTCCTCTTCGGCGGCCTGCTCTTTTCGTACGACCGCTGGATAGCGTCCTTCGGCTTCGGTCTCATACCCTCGGGAATCCTTTTCTTCGTCCTCCTCTCAATGGCGGGTTCGGTTTTAAACCTCCCTCTAAGGCTCTACCGCACATTCGTCATAGAGAAGCGGTACGGGTTCAACACCACCACCCCGCTCATCTGGACAACGGACCTCCTGAAAGGGGCGGCCCTTTCCACTGTGCTCATGGCGGCGGGGGCCGGGGCCGGGCTCTGGATATACGGGAGAAGTCCGGGGCTGTGGTGGGTGTGGCTCTGGTGCTTCTACCTCGGCCTGAGCGTATTCCTCATGTACCTCTCGCCGTATCTCATAGAGCCGCTCTTCAACAAGTTCGACCCCCTGGAGGATACGGCCCTCGAGGAGTCTATACGGGGGGTCATGGGAAAGGCCGGGATAAAGGTCTCAAGGGTATTCAAGATGGACGCCTCAAGACGGACCGCCCACACGAACGCGTACTTTACCGGAGTAGGCCGTGTCAAGCGGATAGTCCTCTATGACACGCTCCTTGAGAAGCTTTCCGGAAAAGAGATAGTAGCGGTGCTCTCGCACGAGATAGGCCACTGGAAGAGAAGGCACCTCCTGAAGGGGATACTCTTCACCGAGGCGGCGGCCCTTGCCGCTCTCTACCTTGCGTATTTGCTCCTGAAGCGGGACATCCCGAACGGACTCTTCGGGATAAGCGGCGGGTCTCTCTTTACAGGGGTCTTCATACTCGGGTTTCTGGGGACGCTCGCGGGTTTTCCCTTCGGCCCTCTCTTCTCATGGATATCAAGGAGGCACGAGCGCGAAGCCGACAGGTACTCGTACGAGCTGACCGGCGAGACCGGCCCGATGATAAGCTCTCTTGTGAAGCTCTCCAGGGACAACCTCTCGAACCTCCATCCCCATCCGCTCTATGTGGCCTTCCGCTACTCGCACCCCCCGGTGGCCGAAAGGATCGGGTATCTCAAGAGTCTAATAGGATGCTGAAAAAGTCCTTCCATGGCTTTTTCAGCAACGATTTGTCTGAAGTGAATTCAGCCAAATCTCACAAATTGCTTTTTAAATGTTGGTGCGCCAGAGACTTCGATTACAGCTTTACTTGCCGTATGGTCTCGGGTACTTTCTATTAACGCTAAAAAAACCTCGCAATTTGGCAATCCATCCATGGATTGCCTTAGCAGGCTGCTGAAAAACAGCCTGCTAAGGGGCGGGTAAGGCAGGGGGCTTCGGGGAGAAGCGTTTCTTCGCCCTTACCATCTCGAGGTTCGAAACCGCCCCCTGGGCCGGGTATATGGCTATCGCGGCGATGTACTCCCTTTCGGCCTCGTCGTACCTTCCCGCCATATCGTAGGCGTACCCGAGGTTGAGACGCGCCTTGAACTGCCCGGGGGATTTTCTGGCGGTGTCCTCCCAGAAGACAAGGTCGTTCCTCCATACGTCGAGGCGATTGAAGGAGACGGCAAAGTAGAAGACGATGAGAACGGCGGGCGCAGCGTAGACGGCCCCCCTAACAAAGCGCGGCGCGTTTTTAAAGGCCGAAAAGAGGCCGTCAAAGACAAGCCCCGAAAATACGAAGAGCGATATCGCGGGCAGGTACATGTACCGGTCGGCGTAGTAGACCGGGATCGGGATGATGTTCGATACTGGCAGCAACCATATCCAGAACCAGAGAAACCAGAAGCGCGTTTGAGAGGCGCCCTTCCAGAGGACCAGGGCGAAGACAACGGCCCACGCCGCGAAAGAGAGCGCGACAACGGGGCTTAAAAACGAGTTGTACACGGTCGTGTCGTAGTAGCCGCTCAAGTGAAGGGGCCAGACGATAAGGCCGATGTACTTCCAGAATATCGGGAGCATCGAGGGGTAGACCTCCCCGAAGAGAGTCGAAAAGGTAAGGTTCGTCTCCTCGACCGACCCCGCGCCCATGTGCGCGTGGACGGCCAGAAAGGCGGCCCCCGCCGAGACCGCGAAGAACGGGACGGTCGCAAGCGGTCTTCTCCCGCCCTTCCTGAAGAATAGCTCGTAGGCCGAGAGTATGAGAGGGAATGTGACCATGAGCGGCTTTGAGAAGAGCGCGAGGACGAAAAAAAGGAGCGACAGGAGGTAGTGCCCGTAGCCGGAGATGTCGCGAAACCTCATGTAGCTTAAAAGGGCGAAAAAGGAGAAGAACGCCGTAAGAAGCGTCTTTCTCTCCGAGACCCACGCGACATTCTCGACATTGACCGCGTGCACGGCAAAGAGCGAGGCCGCCACGAAAGAGGCGGTCTTTCTGCCCGTGACCCGTTTTACGACCGCGTAGACGAGACATCCGTTAAGGGCGTGGAATATTATGTTCGTGAGGTGGTACCCCCTGGGGTCGAGCCCCCAGACGGCGTAGTCCAGCGTGTAGCTCAGAAGATGCGCCGGGGCGTAGCTGCCGAAGAACGGAGAGCCGAAGATCACCCGGAGGTTCTCAAGGGTCAGGCCGCGGATGTAGATGTTGTTTATGACATACTCGTAGTCGTCCCACGACGAGAGGAAATCAAAGCCCAGGCTCTTGATGTAAAGCAGGACCGAGAGCGTGAAGACGGCCGCGTAAGGCAGTATACGGCTAAAGCTCTGGATCGGATATTTCATCTCCCCGGTCATACGATAGGTCCCTCAGCCTGCGGCGTTCAAACAGGGTCGCGGCAGGGACGGTATTATCAAAAATTTTTCCCGGCAAGTCAACCGTCATCTTCCGCGGCTTTTTTCTTCGATTAAGAAGGGGCGGACGAAAAAAGACCCGCAGGCCGGAAAGCCCGCGGGTCTTTTTATTGTTTTTAAAGGACTTAAAACCCGTGCTACTTCGATGACGACACTTCTTTGCTTCCCGCAAGGGATATGAAGGCTGAGTAGGTCTCGGCGGACTCGAAGTAGTGCGCGCGGCCGGAGGCGTCGACGAATATGCGGGCCTCGGCCTTGTCTATCTTCTTGCCGGTATACGGGTCAGCGGCGCGCGTGAGGGAGCGGTTCTTCAAAAGCGCCGAGGCGTACCCCTTTCCGGTGCCGTAGTAGGTCTTGCCGTCTATCTTTATCGCGTCCTGCCTCTTCTTCTCAAACCTGTTGGTGACCATGTTGACCTCGTCCGGGTCCGCTCTTCTCAGCCACGAGGCGGCGGGTCCGGCCTGAAGGTTTTTGGGGAAGCTGTTGCCGTTTTTCAAGACCTCGGAGCGCAGACCCGCGAGATGAGACGCCTTGATGGCACTGAGCTTTACCTGGGCCTGACCCTGGGGCTGGTTTGCGGCGCCGGAGACCGAGGGGGCGAGTGTTATCGCCATGGCCGCTAAAACCGATAAGACGATAGTTTTTCCGTAATGATTTTTTTTCATGCATTCCTCCTGTTAAGTGAAAACTTGTGCCGTCCGTCCGACGGGATAAGTTTCGCATTATACATATTTCAGGAGAAA
>JACRCJ010000116.1 GCA_016219075.1 Deltaproteobacteria bacterium
GTGCGAGGTCAGGGGCAGGCCCAAGCAGCTCTACAGCATCCACAAGAAGATGGTCGACCAGGATGTGGAGTTCGAGAACATCCACGACATAATCGCCTTCAGGATAATCGTAAACGACATACGGGACTGTTACGAGGTCCTGGGGATCGTACATTCGCTCTGGAAGCCAGTGCCCGGAAGGTTCAAGGACTACATAGCCATACCCAAGCCCAACCTTTATCAATCGCTCCACACCACGGTCGTAGGGCCCTACGGCGTGAGGATGGAGATACAGATAAGGACCGAAGAGATGCACCGGGTCGCCGAGTACGGGATCGCGGCGCACTGGAAGTACAAGGAAGGCAGGGTGGTAGACAGCAAGGACGACAAGAACTTCGCGTGGCTCCGCCAGCTCCTTGAGTGGCAGAGGGACCTGAAGGACTCGGATGAGTTCATGGAGTCCCTCAAGGTAGACCTCTTCCCCGAAGAGGTCTTCGTCTTCACCCCGAAGGGAGCCGTCAAGGAGTTCCCGGTGGGGGCCACCCCCGTGGACTTCGCCTACGCCATCCATACGGGCGTGGGGAACAGGTGCGCCGGAGCCAAGGTCAACGGCAGGATGGTGGCGCTCAAGTACAGGCTTAAAAACGGCGACGTGGTCGAGATAATCACCTCTCAGGCCCACCACCCCAGCAAAGACTGGCTCAAGTTCGTCGTAAGCTCGAGGGCCAAGACCCGCATCAGGGCGTGGATAAAGACCGAGGAGAGGGAAAAATCCATAGACCTCGGGAAAGAGATATGCGAGAAGGAGTTCACAAGGCACGGCCTCGAGTACTCAAAACTCCTCAAATCCGGCGACCTTGAGCGCATAGCGAAGGAGGCCTTCGGGGTCCAGGACCGCGATAGCCTCCTTGCCTCCATAGGCTACGGCAAGATCTCGGTCTTGCAGCTCCTCGGAAAGATACTCCCGCCGGAGAAGCTTGAGAAGAAGGAGAAGTTCTCGTTCAAGAAGGTCTTCGATAAGTTCAAGACCGCCCCCAAGGGCTCGCGTAGCGCCGTCATCGTGAGGGGCGAAGACGATGTGATGGTCAGGTTCGCCAGGTGCTGCAACCCCCTGCCCGGCGACGAGATAGAGGGTTTCATCACCCACGGACAGGGCGTGGCGGTGCACGCCGCCGGGTGCACCAACCTCATGCACATCGACCAGGAGAGAAAGATCGAGGTGGCGTGGGACAAGCAGGCCAGATCGACCCGCCCCGTGAAGATAGCCGTCATCTGCAAGAACGAAAAGGGGCTCCTGGCCGAGATGACAAACGCCATGAAATCGGCCGATGTCAACATCACGAGCGCGGACATAAAGACCAACCACCAGGAGAACAGGGCCGTATGCACCTTCGAGGTGGAGGTCAACGACCTTGAGCACCTGAAAAACGTCATGAACCTCCTGCGGAAGATAAAGAAGGTGGTAAGCGTGCAGAGGCTCACGAACACGGTCAAAGAGATCGAACACGAACCGACGCTCTGAGAAACTGTTGTAAAGGAGGTCTGATGGTAAAAGAAGAGGTCAGGACCGCTTTGGCCCCTAAGGCCATTGGGCCGTACTCACAGGCGGTAAGGATCGGCAGGTACATTTTTCTCTCCGGCCAGATACCGATAGAGCCTGTCAGCGGGGAGCTTGTCGACGGCGGGGTCGGGTCGCAGACGAGGCAGGTCCTTAAAAACCTGCAGGCGGTCGTCGACGCCTCGGGAGCAAGCCTCAGGGATGTAGTCAAGACCACGGTCTATCTAACGGACCTCTCCACATTTTCCGAGATGAACGCCAAGTACGCCGAGTTTTTCACGGAGCCGTACCCGGCAAGGGCCACTGTCGGGGTCTCGGCGCTCCCGAAAGGGGCGGCTGTAGAGATCGACGCCGTAGTTGTAGTCGGAGACGATGTCTGAGGGTGCTTGAGATTCTCCGCCGCAAATAGCGGAGAATCTTGATGGCACGGAAAAAAATTATGTTCGCACCTACCCCTTTACCGCCGGGTTTTGAAGGACAAAAACTTAAACACCCTTTACCTGCTTTCTCCTTCTAATGCGGGTTCAGGAACGAAAAAAATTCCGGTTTGCGGCGTTTTCCTGAAGAGTTTTTCACGCACTGTCGTGCGTTTCGGGGCTATTGCTCCGTTCGCTTGTCGAGCTCGCTCGCAATAAATGCAGGGGCTTGCTCGCTCTCTCTCCTTCAGGCTCGCTCCGCAATGCCCCTGGGGTTTGTTTTAGAGACAAAAACTTGAACCATGATATTTCAATCGTCGCGTCCAGCCACCCATTCTACGCAAGACCGGGCGGACCGGGGAGGCGCGGGAAAAAAGGAAGGCCCCGCCCGGAGAAAGTCCGGCGGGGCCTTAAAAGTTTTTATTTTAACCCTTTGAAAACCCTGGGGTTTTCAAAAGGGGATGGTTCATTATACGGGGCTTTACGGTCAGGCTACCTTTACGACGGCGCCTGAGCGGATGCACCTGCTGCAAGCCTTGATCTTCTTGACCTCTCCCTTATGAAGGGCTCGAACCGCCTGAAGGTTAGGGTTCCATCTCCTCTTGGTCTTGTTATGGGCGTGGCTTACATTGTTGCCGAATGTAACCCCTTTCCCGCATATGTCGCATGTCGCTGCCATGGGTGAATACCTCCGCAAAAAATTTAATCTACAAAATCTATCACATCCCAAATAGCATTGCAAGTTTTTTTTACGGGTCAATAAAGGCAAAATAGGGTAGGTCTTTACTTTTAAAAAGTCCTTCTTGCGGACATGATGAGAAAAAAGGTCTACATAACAATCCTGGCTGTCCTGGCGCTTCTGGCGGCCTTTGCGGCGGCCGGTTTCGTGTCTTACGCGGCAAAAACGCGTAAGCTCAGTACCGCGGCCTGCGCTCAGGCCGACGCCGTAGTGGTGTTGACCGGCGGCAGGAACAGGGCAGAGGAGGGCTTGAAGCTCCTCAAAAGCGGCAGCGCGAGGATACTGATATTGAGCGGGGTCAACAAGGACGCCGGCCTCGACTCCATCTTCTTGAATATGCTCACAAACGCCGAGAGGGCCAACATCATACTCGACAAGGAATCGGCCTCCACATATCAAAACGCCGTCGAGGTGAGGGGGATAATGAGAAAGATGGGGCTCAACTCGATGCTCCTCATCACCTCCGGTTATCACATGTTGAGGGCCGAGTACATCTTCAGTAAGATTATGCCTGAAGATGTGAGGATACTGCCGTGCCCGGTATCGAGCCCCAACTTCGATATGGACAGGTGGTGGGCGGGGGACAGCCTCTTCCTCTTATTCGTCGAGTTCGTAAAGTACTGCCTTTTTGTGGCGGGGTTTTACCTTGGGGTCGTCTGAGAGGCCCCGGTCAGTACCGCCTTCCTGTGCCTGTCTGTCCAAAACCCAAGAAGTACGAAGAGCCACTGCAAAAGCCCGGCAAGGGCTACTGTTGACGCATCCGGCGGCACGGCCCCGGAAAACTGGCTCGCGTAAATAATGTGGGCCTGTTGCGGTGAGGAGGAGTCCTGTCTGTTGGGTTACGCTTCGCTGCTATGTGTAAAGCAGAATCTTGAGCCTCAAAGTATTGAACCGTGAATCCAACCAAGCTGCTATTCGTGGTCTCAGCCGAGCCACATTCAATCAATCCGAGGTTTTCACATTCGGAGGCGGCAAGCTAATTCCTCGTGGTCCTTTGATCGGCCACAGCGAAGCGCACGCCGTCCTCCAGCCTCCGGTTCTCAACGGTTCAGATCAAGCCGCAAGTCCTGACATATAAGGCCTGTTTTCTAAAAGCATGCGTCTCGTGCTCAAAAGAAGTCTGCGCGCAATCGCGACAATGGCCCGCTTTGACCCGGAACGATTCTTAATCCTTTCGTAACACTCCCGCATGGCTCCGTCCTTCGTTATAATCCGCCAAGCCGATTCAATTAGAGTTCCACGGAGTCCGTTCTTACCGGCCCGGGTAATCCGTCCCATCCTTACCTTGTCCGCGCTCGAATATTGTGATGGCGTAAGCCCAACATATGCCGCCAGCTGGTCTGCCTTTTTAAACCGGCTTACGTCTCCAAGCTCAAGGAGTATCTCCATCGCTACGATAAGGCCGATGCCTGGCACGCTTCTTAATATCTCGACCTTCTCCTTGTAGCGCTCCGTCTCGGAAAGCCCTTTTAAAAGTTCCGTCTGCTCCTTTATGGCTGCGTTCAAAAACTCGTACTGCTCTAAAAGCAACCGGAAACTCCCATCCATCCAGCGGTCCCCGAACCGGAAACGCCCTATGTTCTCCAGATACGTTTTACTCCACTTGCCCGAAGGCTCAGGTATATCTATTCCGTATAATCTTAAGGCTGCCTTTATCCGGCACTGTGTCCGGACCCTGTCAACTATCAGCTGCCTACGCCTTCGGCTTACCTCCCTGTGATGCCGTCCTTCCTTGTCAGGGACCCATACATTTTTGAGCATCCCTTTGGCCAGAAGCAGGGCCAGCTTTTTTGAATCCCTCCGGTCTGTCTTGACCTTATTCCCGTACTCAATCGGCAGAAGGCTCGGTGGCGTAACGATGCACTCCGCGCCGTATTCGATCAGATGGTCATAAAGCCAAAAACCAAAGTACCCGGCCTCGTAAGCCGCCTTTATCCTGCTCCCCTTGTATCTCTCCAGTAAATGCCTTAACGCCTCCCATCTGCCAGGGATGCTTCCTTTAAAAACATCCTCTCCTTCGCATAGCACGGTCACATGCCATGCCTTGCGGTGGAGGTCTATCCCTGCAAAAATATCCTTCCCTTTTACATCGCCCTTGGTGTAACCTCTCATGCGAGCCTCCTTAAGTTGGTTTTTTTATAGTGTTCCTGGCTGGCTCACTATAAAATACCCTGCTTATGAGGCTCAACTGCTTTATAACATAGTTACTAACCCAACCGTCCTTGCTATATTCTATTCCGGACGACGTCGGCCGATTACATAACGGACAGTGCTGTTGATAATGACCGGACTGGAAAGAATCACATAGCTAACCATTGTTGCCAGAATAAAATCATTCAAAGTGGCTTCCGAGAACGTAAGTGCATCATGTCTGCCCAGGAACCATCCTAATCCAAACGCAAGGCTGACTGTAATACCGCTCATATTAATGACAAATAACGGCAGGAGCGGTCTTAATCCAATTCCCCGTATATATCCAACGTAAAGCGAACACCACCATGCAGAAATGGTTGCATAAACATACCTTGACGGGTTGTCGGTGGATAGAAATAAGATCACCAGCCATGCAAAGAACCATGCCGAAAAATGGATTATGGAATCCAGAACAGGTTTAGCCCATCTTGACTTCATCATCTCTCCTATCGGACAACCAATGTAACGCTTCCATCTCGATCAGATAATAGGTCTTTCAACAGCCTGTCGGTTGATTCGTTGCCAAAGATGCCGCCGCCTATATCAATGCACCCGGCAGAGCCGGCCTTGCTGCCGCCATGCAGAAAGAAGCCGGACCTCTTAGTCTTTACCGATACAGGATGTAACGTTACCCGCCAATCACCCCAGTCTAAAATGGCATTTCTGGCCAAATCCTTTAATAAACCAGGATTATCTAATTCACTGACATCAATCCTATAAATCCCGCGTGGTATCGGTCCCTCCCATGAATTAGATTCGCAATCAGGGTTATTCATGCATTTGCCTTTGCCTGAAGTAGCTGAAATCGTATAACTGGACGCACCAGGACGTCTTGGGTCTACGGTCAATATTCCTTCACGCACATCGAAGGCAAGCCGTACCTCTCCTTTTGCCTTCTCCTCATCAGCCACTTTTACATTCACCCTGATTTCCTTGTTATGCTTGTCAATACGGCCTACCTTCCTGCCGTCAAGATATACATCTAAACGCAGTCCGCTGCTGTCAAGCACAGGGACAACCTTCATCTTGTCCATGATTTCATCGGTGTTCCGATATACCCTTTCCATGCGATACCCCCTTTCTCTATACCTCATATTCTGGCGAACACGAGAAAATTTTCCTGACGATGACACTGAGAGCGTTCGCCTCCATATACTATGGTGTATTTATTCAACCCCTGAAGTCGTATCCACCCGTTCTTTCAGCCGAATTCGATAAAAATTATTCAACCCCTGCAATTTATAGGACCAATATTATCCCAACCAGCCCATTCGGTCAACCCATCTCACACGATACTCGCCGTTACTTCTTCCTTTCGCCTTGGCCTGTCTCTGGTAATCCCGGCGGCGTGGACGGCAAGCGCCAATGCCCAGAACTTATCGGCATGATGCCGCTCGTTCTTCTCGGTGTCATACCGAGCGTATCCGGCCTCTGTTGACGAAATTAATAAGAGACCAAAAAAAGGGGGCCGTCGGCCCCCCACAATCCTCTCAGACCTCCGCGCTCCCGCCCGGTTTGAGTATCACCACCTTTACAGGTCTTCCCGCAAGGCCCTTTTTGAATACCTCCGGGTCCTGCTTTATAACATCGAATGTGTTGTAGTGCATCGGGACGACCATCTTGGGCTTGAGCATCCCGACTGCCCTTATTGCGTCTTCTATGCCCATCGTGAAGTTGTCTCCGATGGGAAGGAGCGCGCAGTCTATCTTATTGGTCTCTCCTATCAGGGCCATGTCTGAGAAGAGCCCAGTGTCCCCGGCGTGATATACGGTTTTGCCGTCCATGGTCACAAGAAACCCGCAGGGGTTCCCGGCAGCCCCGATCTCGGTCGTGGAGCCGTGGTGCGCTATCGTGAGCTTGACGCGGCCGAACGGGAAGTCATGCCCGCCTCCTATGTGCATGGGGTGGCCGGTTGCGCCCTTTACCGTGCAGTAGTTTACGAGCTCGAAGGGGGCTATTACCGGGGCCTTGTTCTTCTTCGATATCTCGACCGCGTCACCGAGGTGGTCTGCGTGCCCGTGGGTGACGAGAACGGCCTCTACCTTTACTTCACCCGGCTTTAAAACCGCCACCGGGTTGCCGCTCAAAAATGGGTCTATGATGATGGAGTGGGCGCCGGAAGTGATGGTGAAGCAGGAGTGTCCCTGGTATGTTATCTTCATAAGTGCCTCCTCTTGAAGTTTTCAAACCTTTGCGACCGCGCCGGGGCCGCTAAAACCCCGTTACCCTGACCCCGTTCTTCTCAAGGAGCGCCGCTGTGACCCCGGCGCCGTTGACTGTTACGCCGTCCCTTTTTATCGACCCGACGCCGCACGACGGGCTCCGTTCCTTCAAACAGGCAGCGGTGGCCCCGGTCAGGCGCGCAATGCTGAGAGTCTCTTCGGCCCCCCTGATGAAGTTTGCGGTCACATCCCGGCCGTTCTCATCCATGACGCGCGATGAGCCGGAGAGGACATCCCTTCCGTCGCCTTCCGCTATCTCGGCTTTGGGCCTCGGCGTAGAGATCCCTCCGAGCTGTTCGGGGCATACCGGTACTATTACAGAGCCTTTAAGCGCCGACAAGGCCGCCTCCGAGAGGGCGTCTTTTCCGTCGTGCCTTGTCCGTAGCCCGACAAGGCAGGCGCTAACGATCACGACAGGGCTGTCCATAGGGTCGCTTTATAGCCGTTTTAAGGGTGATATTTAAGAACGGGGTACCGTTATCTTCGGGTTTTCCATTGTGCCGGAGGCCTCGGGGCCTTTTTCGACAAAGACCCGTCTCCCCAGGATATTGAGCCTTCCTTCGGAGAAGAGCCGTATCGCGTGAGGGTATATCCTGTGCTCCTCGGCGAGTATCCTTTTACTCAGCGTCTCAGGCGTGTCGGCGTCTAAAACAGGCACTACAGCCTGGATGATGATGGGGCCGCTGTCCAGGCCCCCGTCTACGAAGTGAACCGTGCATCCTGAGAACTTTACCCCGTGCTCAAGTGCTTTTCTTTGGACATCGAGGCCCGGAAAGGCCGGTAAAAGCGACGGGTGGATGTTCATTATCCGCATCGGGAAGGCTTCGAGCATGACCGGAGAGATTATCCTCATGAACCCGGCGAGTACCACAAGCTCGACCCTGTGCTCACGAAGTTCCCTTACGACCGCGCTGTCGAACTCTTCCCTTGTCCGGTAGTCTTTCTTATGGAGCACAACCGAGGGTATCCTGTGCTTTTTCGCCCTCTCCAGGGCGTAGGCCTCAGGGTTGTCCGTGATCACGACTTTCACGGAGGCCTCAAGGGTACCGGCCTCGATGGAGTCGATTATGGACTGGAGGTTGCTGCCGCTCCCTGATACGAGGACTCCTAAATTTACCATTAAAGGCCGCCTGTCATTAAGATTTTCCTCTTCCTCCGCAGCAAAGCGATGAAGCCGATTCCAAAGACCCAGGGATCAGATGTACTCGACATCGGGTTCTTTGGGTTTTTTCGGGGCGATCTCTCCTATGGAGAAGGGGGTCTCCTTGAGCGCCTTGAGCGTTTTCATCACGGCGGTCTCGTCTCTGGACCTCACTATAAGGACAAGCCCCACCCCGCAGTTAAAGGTCCTGAGCATCTCGGGGTCGTCTATGGAGCCGCCCTTTTGGATGAGATCGAATATGGGGGGGACCTTCCATGAACCCCTCTTTATAACGGCCTTGAGCCCCTTTGGGAGCACCCTCGGGATGTTGTCCGTAAAGCCGCCGCCCGTGATGTGCGCCATGCCGAGGACTTCGAACCTCTCAAGGAGCTTCAGGACCGGCTTTACATAAATACGGGTGGGCGTGAGGAGCACGGAGCCGATAGTTTTCTTGAACCCCTCCGGGACGCTCTTTACGGTGAGCCCCAGGGTGTCGAATATGACCTTTCTGGCAAGCGAGTACCCGTTACTGTGAAGGCCGCTTGAGGCAAGCCCTATAATTCTGTCGCCCGGCCTTATCCTTGAGCCGTTGATGATCTTTTTCCTCTCCACCACCCCGACGGCAAACCCCGCGAGGTCGTACTCCCCGGGTTTGTAGAGCCCCGGCATCTCTGCGGTCTCGCCCCCAATGAGGGCGCACCCGGCCTCCCTGCACCCGTCGGCTATGCCTTTTACGACCTCGGCGGCCTTTTTGGCTTCGAGCTTTCCGGTGGCGAAGTAATCGAGGAAGAAGAGCGGAGAGGCCCCGCTTACGAGTATGTCGTTTACGCTCATCGCCACGAGGTCCACTCCGACGGTCGAGTGGGTGTCGGTCATGAAGGCCACCATGAGCTTGGTCCCGACCCCGTCGGTCGAGGAGACGAGCACCGGGTCTTTAATGCCTTTGAAACCGGCGGAGAAGAGGGCCCCGAACCCGCCTATGTCGCCGAGGACCTCTTTACGGAAGGTCTTTCGGACATTCGGCTTTATGAGGTCTACAAGCCTTGCCCCTTCGTCGATTGAGACGCCTGCGTCGCTGTATGTAAGTTTTTTCATGCGGAATAGATTAATCCAAACCGCAGCCAAAGTCAATATGGAGAGGAGGCGGGAGGGCCATTTTTACAGGGACGGCCTCGCCGGGGCTGTTTTTCCGCGGAACCCGAAGCAGGTGTTCGTAAAAAGCACATCTCCCTGGGCAGTACTGCATAAAATCTTATGCATATATCTCAACCATTTTATAAGCGCAATTTCAACTAAACAACGAATCCATATAATTTTCCTTGATATTTTATTTATCTTTCAGTTTGGCACCGTCATTGCAGTGTATTACCCGTGAAATCAATTACAATCAAAGACCAAAAATGTTCCTTACCCGGACCACACTGGCGACCTTGTACCTGCTCGGGCATTTACGGAAGAGGTGTTGAATATCTCACGGCTGCGCGATTCGTTTTTTTAAAATTTTGACGGACTCCCAAAAACAGATGAACAGAGCAAGGCAGCCAAAACTTTCTTGAACAAAGAGCGTTTAAAAAAAACAAGCAATCAAAGCAAGGAGGGGTGACTATGCGTATCACGGAAATCAAAGTACTGCCGGTGGACGGTGACGAAAAGCTAAAGGCCTATGTGACGATAAAACTCGACGACTGCTTTGTCGTCAGGGACATGAAGGTCATAAAGGGCACTACCGGGTACTTCATCGCCATGCCCGCCAAAAAGATGAAGGACGGGACTTACAGGGACCTCGTCCACCCGCTCGACAAACCCACAAGGCAGTTGCTTGAGGACCTGGTCTTGAACGAGTACAAGAAGGTATACGCTGAGTACCTGAAGGGCACACCCCTCTCCACAGCCGTGTAGGCGCAGTAAAACTACTTGTATTCCGGACCCCCGGCCACTCAAGGGCATCTGCCTTCTGTGGCGGGGGTCTCAGGGATAGCACAATAACCTGTGCACTTTTGTACCGGTCTGACGAGGCCTTCCTGGAAGCGTCACGGTTCTTATCCGGTTTTTTCCGGGCCGCGCCCAATAGGAGCGCACCTCCGGGCTCACTCATTGACGACCGCCCAATGTCTGACGAATATATTTTTACCGTGCTTCCGTCTTTACTTGAAAAAAATATTACAAAAAAGAGCGGCAACCTCAAAAGAGACCTCCCGCAAGCCTTGTCCGGCGATATCAAAGAGGCGGGTCCGTCAAAAACCGCGCTACAGGCAGGCTTGGGCGGATCGAACGCTCCGGAAAATTAAAATAAACCGCCCCGCCGCTTTTCTCGGGGTATACGAAGGAAATATCGTTAGTCAGCCTACGCGGCAAGCCGCGGGGAATTAAACCCCGACAGGGGATTAAAATAATGAGCGCACTCGGAGACCACAAAAAAACACTCCTCCACTCGGCCGCGTTTCTTGGCATAACGGCCGCGTTGTACTATCCCGTCGTCACAAATATCAGGAGGTCCGTAGCAGGGACCCTCGACGACTCGTACGTGATACTGTGGCTCCTGTGGCAGGTCAGGCATACCATCTTCGATCTCGACAACAGCCTCTCGTACTCGTCCTTCGTCGAGTCGCCCTTCGGGCTGGAGGTCACGCACTCGACCATCATAAACCACCTTTTCGCGCTCCCTTTTACCTGGGTCCTGGGCCCTGTCGGCTCCTACAATGTCATGATACTCTCCTCGTTTTTTCTCTCGGCCCTCGGGATGTACCTCCTCGTAAACGAGGTCACAGGGTGCAGGGCCGCCGCTTTTTTTTCCGGGCTTGCCTTCTCGTTCTCCCCGTTCCATACGGCGTTTTCCGCAACAGGCGGGATGGACGCCTCGCAGATGCAGTACATGCCTCTCACACTCCTCTTTCTCGTCAGGCACGAAAGGA
>JACRCJ010000124.1 GCA_016219075.1 Deltaproteobacteria bacterium
AAAAAATAATCTTTAAGTTACGATAAGTTGCGAAACCGTAATAAAAATAGGGTTGATATTCTCTCCCGGATTGGCTATAAAGGTGGTATCTGTTATACTTTTATACCCTTTACAGGAGGTCATAGTCCGTACCGCGGTGTAAAACCATAAAGCCTGAACTATACCCGATCTTTTACCCTGTTATCTTACTATTCTATCAATGGGGCCAGGTCAGGCAAGGGGGCAAGGGGCCGTAACATGCCCTACGCCCGGCAATCAACACCCGGAGGGATTATGGAAGCAAAAAAATATTTTCTCGTATCACCGGGCGACTCCGCCCAGCACCCGAGGCCGTATTACTGGAGCCTTGATATCGGCGACAAATGGATCGGGGTGGCAAGGGGGGTGTACAGGGAGAAACACGCTAAAGACCTGGTAATAGAGGTCGCCGAGGCGCATCATCTGACCCAGCTTGACTGGAGGAAGACGCCTTTCCATAACGACGAGCTTGCCACGGGGTGGCTCTCCAGGGACGGAAGGTTCTACGGCTGCCCTTCGGTACACCACGATGTCATCGCGTTCTGCGTCCTTGGGATAAAGGTCTCAGACCTGGAAAACATGGGTTGGACGCGGGTCTACTCCGACAGGTTTACATGCGAGAAGCGCCTGTCGGCCGAGCAGAGGAACTGGCTCTCGGCCAACGGCCACAAGGTCTATGATTCGCACTGAAGAAGGGTTTGTCTGTCCGGAAGGCCGCGGTCTTTAAACCGCGGCCTTCCTCTTTTTTCAGGGGACCGCAGAGGCGCGCCTGAAGACCCGCGGAGGCGTATTCCGGAGTCCGCCTCAATTGACTGCCCGGCGCCTCCGGATTTCCAGGTATGTTCATCTTATCGCTCGAGTCCCGCAGATAGAACGCAAAACCCCGGACGCCGATGTCTTGTGATATGTACGAAGACTCGCCCACTCATTCAAGCCCCGATAAAAAATACCGCTCTTGCCCCGCTCGTGTTGCCTATGTCTTTATTTTATGGTACAGATATATGCAAGGCGCTCCGGTGATACGCGCGTTATTCAATCTTAAGACGAAGGAGTATGGAGATGGCGGATATAATGATAACGATAACCTGCCCTGTCTGCGAGAAGGAGTTCAAGAAAAAGGCCAAGGACCTCGCGGACGGCACGGTAGTGAAATGCCCGGGCTGCGGAGAACAGACGACGATCAAGGGGACCATGTTTACGGACCTCGTCAAAAACCTTGAAAAATGACCGGCTTACGGAAGTGCAAACCAATAAGGAGGAAACACAATGTCTAAATCAGTAACAGCTCTTAAGGACATCCTTGCAAGGGAGGAGAAGCTTCTTGTGAAGCTCCGCGACACGGTCACGGTGCTTGCGCACAAGGAGAGCAAGGCCGTTCTTAACGGGATAGCCCGGGCCAAGAGAGAGGCTATCGGAGCTTACAAGACCATCATAAAGAAGAGCCAGGAGTGCCCCGCCGTAAACCCGTCGGCGAAAAAGGCGGTAAAAAAGGCCGTGAAGAAAGCCGCAAAGGCCGCCAGGTAACGATCTCTTACGGCACAGCAACGCACCTCCCCCTTCCCGATAACGGGAAGGGGGGTTTTATTTTAGCGTTCTGAAAACCCGAAGGTTTTAAGCCCGGGAAGGGTTCACCCGGGCAAAAGCCCCTCAGTTGGCGGCGGCCTCAGGGGGGCCGGTTTTGTCTCCGCCCCTGAGCTTTTCCCCCAGGAACTGCCCCGCGAAAAGCGCTATGAGGACAAGCGGTATCACCCCGTAGGTAAAGCCCGCAAGCCTTCTCAGGATTATGTTGATGACTATCGGAATGTAAATGCACCGGGCCCACGGGCGCGAGAACTTCGGGTACCGCCTCCTTAAGACCCCAACGGGGATGTTTACGGTGAAGACTATCGAGAGCAGTACCGAAAGCGCGGCCCAGTAGTGGTTTGCTACCATCTCATGCATCTGTTCACCCTGCCTCCAGTCTTTGAAAGAGTATATCAGGACTCGCTCTTCTTTTTCAACCCCTTAGGGGCTTCCTTCACTTCAACCCCGTCCACGACGCTTATGAGCGCGTGGCCGCGCCTGTGGTCTAACAGGATGCTGAAAAAGTCCTTCCATGGCTTTTTCAGCCGCGACTTGGCCGAAGTGAATTCGTCCAAGTCTCGCAAATTGCGCGACTTTTTTGTCTCGCAATTTGGCAATCCATCCATGGATTGCTTAACAGATTGAGTTTTTCCGCAACCTGCTACTGTAAAGACGGAAAGCTCTCCGCCCTCGTTTATACGGGGCGGCGGCTATCTTTTGACGCTCCTGAGGCCCTCGACCTTCTGTTTGAACCTCAGGGCGTCTTCCACGGCGTGCCCGGCCTCGTCGTTATCGAAATAAAAATAGACATCCTTACCCTCGTCCAGCCAGGCCGAGGCTTCTTCAGCCCAATCAAGGAGCGCCGCGTCCGAATAACTCCCCGAATACGCCTCTGTCGGGCCGTGGAGCCGCACATAGACAAAATCCGCCGTGACCTTTCTCGGCGACTCGGTCCCGGCCAGGCCGTAAATGCAGAAGGCTGAGTTACGGTCCCTGAGCATATCATAGACCTCGGCAGTGAACCAGCCGGCGTTACGGAACTCGAAGGCGCACCTGAGGCCTTCTGGCAGGGCGTCAAGGAATTCTCTCAACCTCCCGGCGTCCGCGTTCCATCGGGGCGGGAGCTGGAAGAGCACTGGGCCGAGCTTTTCCCCGAGGGTCCGTATCCTTTCAAGGAAAGGCGGAAGAGTGGAGTCCGGGTCTTTGAGCTTTTTATTGTGGGTTATCTGTCTTGGGGCCTTGACGGAGAAGACGAAGCCCTCAGGGGTCGAAGAGCGCCAGTTTTTGAGGGTTGATTCGTCGGGGAGCCTGTAGAAGGAGTTGTTTATCTCGACCGTATCGAAGTGCGCGGAGTAGAACCTTAAATAATCTCTCTTCGGGAGTCTCTCGGGGTAAAAAGGCCCCCTCCAGTGGCCGTAATGCCAGCCTGAAGTGGCTGCTCTCAATCTGCCGTCTTTCATCGCCGGCCTCGCCTTTAATGTTGACCTGAGAAAAGCCAGCGGCCTGCCGAGGCTTTAAAAAATAAGAGGCGGGTTTTTGCAAACCCGCCTCTTTTCTTTGGGTTCGGATTACTTGCCAGCGGGGGCAGGTTCAGCCGGGGCCGCGGGGGCCGCGGGGGCCGCCTCTGTCGGGGCAGCGGGGGCCGCGGGAGGAGCCGCCTGCTCTGTTGCGGCCGGGGCCGCGGGGGGCTTCGGGGCCTCCTGCTGACACGCCGTAAGTACTCCAAGACCGAATATTGCCGTTAAGAACACGAATCCTAATCTTTTCATCTTTTTTACTTCTCCTTTTTTGTTTTTTTATTTTTTGAGTCAAACGGTTCGGCTGTAAACCGGGGATTCTTTACCTGCTGCGTCCTCCTCTCTTCTGACAGGATGCTGAAAAAGTCCTTCCATGGCTTTTTCAGCCACGACTTGGCCGAAGTGAATTCGTCCAAGTCTCACAAATTGCTTTTTATAATGTTGGTGCGCCTCTTGCTTCGATTACGGCTTTACTTGCCGTATGGTCACGGGTGCTTTCTATTAACGCTAAAAAAAGTCTCGCGATTGCACTCCCTTTTGGTCGTGGCTGGCAATGAAGATTTCATTTGTATAGCTCGCCTTATCACTTCGTGAGCCGGCTTTTCCCCCAGTGGCTTTTCCGTCCATGGATTGCCGGGGGACCCGCCCTTTGGGTGGGTCGAGTTGCGTTTTTCCGCTAAGAGCCGGGTTTCTCCGAGGTTACCCCTCAGCCCTTGCCCTGTATCAATCGTCAGTTTTTCTCTTTTTATATGCTTTTCCCGTCAAGCGTTTTCGGGGATACGCGCGGGAGGAGCATGAAAATCCACGCCCCGATCAGAAAAGACGTCTCCCGGATTAAGTCTCCTCGAAAATCCGCCCGCTTTTATGGTTGCTTAAGGATAAACCAGCATCGGCAAAATGTCAAACAAAGCTTTGCAGGCAAGGACCGTCCCATAGTAAACAGAGAAACCGTACACGGCGGCTTCTCTGCCAGACTTGAACCTTTTCTACGGGACCGAAAAACCCCCCTCAGTGTGTAGACGACCGAGCCCTCGGGGCATCTCTTTTTCCCGGGGTCAAATTTCCGTCCGCCTATATTAATAAAATTCAGGTCAGTTTTCAAATCTTTTATTCTGTTCTCAAACCACTTTTTCCGGACCTCCCTGTCCGGCCCCTTCACCGAGTGCTCACCGGCGTATGCCAGCCGGCACCGGGCATGTACTCCACCCGCGCGGCGTTGTTTAAAATACGCCCCTGGAGCGGCCCGGCTCAAAGCTGCTCATGCCTGGCACGAGCCAATGAACCACCCCGGAGCAAGCTCCGGGGTATCTCCTTAAGCCTCCCCTCCCTCGATGGGAGGGCTGGGCTCCCGTTGCGCTCTTCCTATGCAACGGGAAGCGGGGAGGGTGAAAACATTTTTTCACCCCCACCCTACCCTC
>JACRCJ010000125.1 GCA_016219075.1 Deltaproteobacteria bacterium
CTCAAAGAGGGTCAAACGGGGCGGCAGAATAGTCGTAAACGCCGTGACGATGGAGACGGCCGGGGCGGCGTTCGGTTTCTTTAAAAAACGCGGGTGGAATAAAGAGATGGTGATGATAAGCCTGTCGAAGGCCAAAGACCTCGGGGGGCTCAATATGCTGGTGGCCAATAACCCGGTCTTCATCATAAAAGGGGTAAGACCTTGAAGCATTCAGGGACTTTCTACGGGGTAGGGGTGGGGCCCGGAGACCCGGAGCTTCTGACGGTTAAGGCCGTAAATGTCCTCAAGAGCGCTGAAGTGATAGCCGTGCCGAGGTCTTCGGATTCCTCTTCGGACGGAGCGAGCCAGGCTCTTCTTATAGCGAAGCGGGCAATAGACCTCGAAGGCAAGGAATTGATGGAGCTCCTCTTCCCGATGACCAAAGACAAAGACGCTCTTAAGTCCGCAAGGAGAGAGGCGGGCGCGAAAGTCGCCCTGGCGCTAAACTCAGGCCGGACGGTTGCCTTCATAACTCTCGGGGACCCGATGTTCTACTCGACCTTCAGCTACCTTCTCCCGTTCGTAAGGGAGTTTTCACCAGAGGCCCCGGTAAAGGTCGTCCCCGGCATCACATCCTACAGCGCGGCCGTATCAACGGCCCTGGTGCCTCTTGCGGAGGCCGACGAGAAGGTCATGATAGTGCCCGCCGCCTACGACATCGACGAGGTGAGGGGCCTGCTGGACTCCTTCGACACGCTTGTCCTCATGAAGGTCAACAGGATATTCGACCGTATCCTTGATCTCCTTGTTTCAAAGGGGCTTGACGAGAAGGCCTTCCTCGTATCGAGGGCCGGCTGGCCCGAAGAGAAGGTGGTTTCGGACATAAAGAGCCTCAGGGGCACGAAACTCGATTACTTCTCGACACTCATAGTCAAAAAGGGGGTGTGAAGAGTATGGCAAATGATGCCGCTTCAACCGTCAGCTTCGTCGGCTCGGGCCCCGGAGACCCTGAGCTTATCACGGTCAAGGGCATGAGGCTTCTTGAGAAGGCCGATGTGGTCGTCTACGCCGGCTCGCTCGTCAAAGAGAAGGTGCTTAAGTACTGCCGGGAAGGCACTGAGATACACAACAGCGCCGGGATGAACCTGGACGAGATAATGTCCGTCATGGTAAAGGCGGCAAAAGAGGGCAAGTCCGTGGTGAGGCTCCACACCGGGGACCCGTCGCTCTACGGGGCCCTGAGGGAGCAGGCCGACATACTCGACACGGAGGGAGTGCCCTACGAGGTGGTCCCCGGCGTATCTTCGGCGTTCGCCTCGGCGGCGGCCCTGAAAAAGGAGCTTACGATGCCGGGCGTGACCCAGACCGTGATATTCACGAGGCTTGAGGGGCGGACCCCCGTGCCCGAGAGGGAACGGCTGTCGGCCCTGGCTCTGCACAACGCGACGATCTGCGTCTTTTTAAGCGCCTCGATGATAGATAAAGTTGTGGAAGAGCTTGGGAACGGGTATCCCCCGGATACACCCGTGGCCGTAGTATACAGGGCTACTTGGGAGGATGAAAAAAAGGTCACCGGCACGCTTGAGGATATCGCCTCGAAGGTAAAGGCCGAGGGCATCTCAAGACACGCCCTTATAATAGTCGGAAGGGCCATCGGTGGAGCCGGGTCATCGGGCAGGACTTCGTTACTGTACGACAAGGACTTCAAGCACGGCTACAGGAAGAGATGAGAAAAATTTTTAAATTCTGGGCCCCGCTTGCCGTTTATACATCTCTGGTGGTCTATATGTCTCTTGCCCAGCGCCCGCCCCAGGGGCCTGAGATCTACGGGATAGACAAGTTCTATCATTTCATGATGTACGCCGTAATGGGGCTTCTTCTGGCAAGGGCGGTTGCGGCCGGGGCCGGGCCCGATGCAAGAGTGCGTAGAGTGGTGCTTATAACGGCCCTCGCCGGTTTCTTATTCGGGGTGTTGATGGAGATAGGCCAGATGTTCGTCCCCGAAAGGTCCCCTGAAGCCCTCGACGCCCTGGCCAACGGGGCCGGGGCGCTTGCGGGGTCTATTGTTTACGGGCGTCTCGCCCTCAAAAAAGCGGGATAGGAGGCACGGGATGCTTATCGGTGAAGTAACGATGAAGGAGTTTGAAAAGAGCCTCAAAAAGTCAAAGACCGTCATCATCCCCTTCGGCACAATAGAGGCGCACGGGGCGCACCTCCCCTTGAACACCGACACCCTCATAATAAGGGAGGTCGTAAGGAAGGCCGCCGGGAAGACGGGCGTGTACATGGCCCCGCCTATCCAGTACGGCGTGTGCACCTCTACAGGGCAGCACCCCGGCACCATAGGCATCACGGCCGGGACCCTGAGGATGCTTACAACAGACATCGTAAGGGACGCCTTCAGAAAAGGGTTGAGGAAGTTCATCCTGATCTCAGGCCACGGCGGGAGCCTCCATGTCTCGGCGATGAAGGAGGCGGCCGAAGCCCTGACCGAAGAGCTCGACGGGGTAAAGATAGCTGCCCTGTCGATCTACGAGGCCCTCGGCAAAGAGGCCGACGGGATCGCAGAGACTAAAAACGACTCTCACGCCGGAGAGATAGAGACTTCCCTTGTACTATTCCTGGCGCCCGGGCTCGTAAAGGGAAGGTCGAAAGAGGAGTACCCGAGGCTCCCTAAGCCCGTGGTGGCGAAGGACAAGGTTAAGTACTGGCCCGGGGCCGTCTGGGGAGACCCTGGCAAGGCCACGGTTGAGAAGGGCGAGAGGATCTTCGACATAATGGTTGAAGGCGTGGTCTCCCTCGTCAGGAGGC
>JACRCJ010000126.1 GCA_016219075.1 Deltaproteobacteria bacterium
GCCGAAGTGAATTCGTCCAAATCTTACAAATTGCTCGACTTTTTTAGTCTCGCGATTTGGCAATCCGTCCATGGATTGCACTATCAGGCTATTTTTCAACAGCCTGCTAAAAAGTGCTGACAGAGCGCCCGGCACGCCCTTTCCGTAACCCGTACCATGCCTCCCGCATCTCCCCTTCCGTTCAGCAGTTTGAGTTTTTCTGCAACCCGCAAAAAATTCGCATGAAATTCTTCCGTTATTATTATATAGTCTCTTGTCGTTCAAATGTCCGGCAAATATCCGGAAAGATCCTCTGAAAAAGAGCCTTCACCGGCAAAAAGTGAGAATATGAGCATCGGAACATACTACGCTGAGGCGCTCCAGACCGCTAAAAAATTCAAAAATCTCCTTGTTTTCTTCGTACTTACCCATACAGTCCTGCTTGCTTTCGGCCAGTGGATGGTGGCCTCGAAGAACCCCGGGGTGCTTGCCTTCAGGGCCGCCCAGTTAAAGGAGATACAGAACCTGCCGTACCTGAAACCGCTTACGGGGGCGCTGGCCGACAGCCTCGCACTGAAGATACTCTATACCTTCTTTTTCAACCTCGTCTTCGGGGCGTTCTTCTCGACGACGCTTACGGGGCTGGTATTCTTCTTCCCCTATGTGATAGCCGTCTGGAGGAGTTTCATAGTAGGGATATTGGTCTTCGGGCTGAACTCGAGCGCCTCTGCGATGATCGTATTTTACGGGACTTTCATACTGGAATTCGGGGCTTACTCCATCTCTTCGGCCGCAGGGACAGACCTCGGGCTCTCGCTCCTTTCGCCCGGCAGGAAAGGCAAGGCCACCAGGGCCGAGGCCGTAAGGGAGTCGATGCGGGACATGGCTAAACTGTACCGGCTTGTCATAATAATCCTCTTTTTAAGCGCTGTCTGGGAGATATCGTGGCTCCAGTACCTCGGCCCTCTTATCAAGCCGGGAGAGGGATTGCCGCAGTGACAGGCCGGGGATTTTAAAAAAAGTCCAAAAACCGCTTGGATGGCCTGTTTAGATATGCTATAAATTGTAAACATCATGTGATGCGGCATCGGACTGTTCTCCGGTACTCTTTTCGGAGGCTTGATTTCTCTCATTTTTTCCCTATAATCAGCCCGACCGATGTGCTACGGTTGAGATTGAGGCGGTCTTTCCGGCTCCCAAAAAAATACCTGGCGGATTCCGATGGGAACGATCTCAGAAAACTTAATAAGCGTCATGGAACGGATAAGCAAGGCGGCGAGAAAAGCGGGCCGGCAGCCCGACGAGGTCCAGCTCATAGCCGTCACAAAGACGGTCGAGGCAAAGAAGGTCAAGGAAGCGGTCTCGGCCGGGGCACGGGTCTTCGGTGAGAACTATGTGCAGGAAGCACAGGAGAAGATCTCAAAGGTAAAAGACACCGCTACAAAATGGCACTTCATCGGTCACCTCCAGAAAAACAAGGCAAAACTCGCCTTAGAGCTCTTTGACGTGATACAGACGGTCGACAGCCCCGAGCTTGCCACAGAGCTCAACAAGAAGGCGAAAAAGCCCGTCGACGTCCTCATCGAGGTGAATATCGCCAGGGAGAAGACCAAGACAGGGGTCGACTCCGAGGGCGCGGTAAAGCTTGCGCGCGCCTTCCCCAACCTCCCGAACTTAAGGCTCAGGGGCCTTATGACCATCCCCCCGTTCACCGAGACCCCCGAGGGCTCAAGGCCCTATTTTGTGACCCTGAGGAGGCTCGCCGAGAGGATCAACAAGGAGCGTATCCCCGGGGTCTTTTTAAAAGATCTCTCCATGGGCATGTCCGCCGACTTCGATGTGGCCATCGAGGAGGGCGCCACGATGGTGCGGATAGGGACCGCCATATTCGGCGAGAGAGAGGCCCCCGAGAAGAAGCCTGAAAAGGTTCCCGAGAAGGTTCCCGAAAAAAAGTACGAGAAGAAGCCTGAAAAAAAGGCCGAAAAGAAGACCGAAAAGGGCTGAAAGACCCGCCCTTTGACCTTTGAATTGGTGTGCCACTCCGCAATCCCGTAGCTTTAGCGTTGGCGCAAGGAGTGGCAAATATAAATGATTTTTCCTTACCATCAAAATTCTCCGTCATTTACTGCGGAGAATTTTAAAACCGGAAAAACTCGAGATGCTCACAAAAAAGACCATAGGCTTTCTGGGCGCGGGCAACCTCGCCGAGGCGCTCATAAAGGGGCTTTTGGCCTCAAAGATCGTGACCGCGGGCCAGATAATCGCCGGGGACAGGATAAGCGAAAGGCTCGTCCACATGGCCGAGACCTACGAGATAAAGGTATACAACAAGAACTCCGAGGTGGCGGAGAACTCCGACATCCTGTTCATCACCGTAAAGCCCAATGATGTCCCCGGCGTGGTCAGGGCGATCGCCTCAGCGCTCAGGGGCGACAAGCTCATCATAACGGCCGCCGCCGGCGTAACCACCAAAACCGTCCTTGAAAACCTCAAGGAGGGCGGCCATACGGGTTTCATCCCCGTTGTGCGGGCGATGCCCAACACCCCGGTCATAGTCAGCGAGGGGGCCATAGGGATATGCGCCGGGCTCGGGGCCACCGAGGCCGACCTTAAACTCGCCCGCACGGTCTTCGAGGCGGTCGGCAGAGTGCTCGTCGTGGACGACGAGGGGCTCCTTGACGCCGTTACGGGGCTGAGCGGCAGCGGGCCTGCGTATGTCTTTCTCTTCATGCAGGCCCTGGCCGATGCCGGGGCCAGGGCTGGTCTTGACAAAAAGACCTCGCTGGCGCTCGCGCTCCAGACGACCCTTGGAGCTGCGAAACTCGCGCTCGAAAGCGACAAGAACCTCGATGAGCTCATAAAGATGGTCAGCTCTCCGGGGGGCACCACAGTGGAGGGGCTTAAAAGACTCAGAGACGGCGGCCTTAAGGGAACGGTCGAGAAGGCCGTACTGGCGGCAACGGCAAGGGCCAAAGAGCTCTCCGGGTCAGGCGGCTGAGCCGCTTTCTCGCCTGACCTGGGAGCGCGCCCTGAAGACCAATGAACCACCCCGGAGCAAGCTCCAGGGTATCTCCTTAAGCCTCCCCTCCCTCGATGGGAGGGCTGGGCTCCCGTTGCGCTCTTCCGATGCAACGGGAAGCGGGGAGGGTGAAAACATTTTTTCACCCCCACCCTACCCTCCCCCATCAAGGGGGAGGATTTTACAAGGAAACCCTGTAGCAAGCTACAGGGAATTTTGTGATTAA
>JACRCJ010000132.1 GCA_016219075.1 Deltaproteobacteria bacterium
GATCTCCGCCGGGCTCGACTACCCCGGAGTAGGCCCCGAGCACGCGTACCTGAACGATACCGGTAGGGTAACCTACGAGACCATAACCGACAAGGAGGCGCTCGAAGGGTTTCAGGCGCTCACCCTTTCCGAGGGCATAATACCCGCCCTTGAGAGCTCTCACGCCGTGGCCTACGCGATGAAGGCCGCCCGGAAGATGAAGAAGGGCTCCGTTATAATCGTCAACCTCTCCGGAAGGGGAGACAAGGACCTCAATACCGTATCAAAGGCCTTTAACTTCGAGATATGACCGGCCGAAGGGGCCGATGAAGGGACTTTTAATGAAAACGACGACAACGCAAAAACACAGGACGCGGGTGGAAACGGCCTTCGAAAGGCTTAAAGAGAAGGGCGAGAAGGCCCTCATCACCTTCATCACCGCCGGAGACCCCGACCTCGGGACTACAAAAGAGCTGATATTCACGCTCGAAAAATCCGGGGCCGACATAATAGAGCTCGGGATACCGTTTTCCGACCCCGCCGCCGACGGCCCGACAATACAGCTCTCCTCGGAGAGGGCGGTTAAAAAGGGCGTGCACTTAAGCGATGTCATCGGGCTTGTGAGGGAAGTACGCGAGACGAGCGAAGTCCCGATCGTACTCTTCGGGTACTACAACCCGATATTCAGCTTCGGGCTCAAAAAATTCGCCAAAAGCGCCAGGGCCGCCGGGGCGGACGGCGTACTGATAGTGGATCTTCCCCCGGAGGAGGCGGATGATCTCAAAACGGAGCTCGACCGGGTGGGAATGGACCTTATATTCCTGCTGACCCCGACAAGCGACGAAGGGAGGATGCGGCTGGTATCGGGCAAGGCCTCGGGCTTCATCTACTTCGTAAGCGTCACCGGGGTCACGGGGGCCAGAACGGAGCTGTCGGCGAGACTCCCGTCGTTCGTCAAAAAGGTACGCCGCTTCACCGATGTGCCTGTGGGCGTAGGCTTCGGCATCTCCACCCCGGAGCAGGCCAAAGAGGTCTCAGCGTATTCCGACGGGGTGATAGTCGGCAGCGCCATCATCAACATCATCGCTAAAAACGCGGGATCCAGGGACCTTTTGAAAAAGGTCGGTTCCTTCGTGTCGGCCCTCAAAGGGGCGATAAACCCAGGGTAGAAGGGCTTGAATGGGCGCGCCACTGCGCAATCCCGTTGCTAAAGCGGCGGGCCAAGGCCGGCAAATACAGATGATTTTTCCTTACCGTCAAAATTCTCCGCCATAAATGGCGGAGAATTTTGATCCAACTCCGGTTTTCTGATGGCGAAAAAGACAAAAAAAGCCGTCTCGGCGGCGGCCCTTAAAAAAGAGCTCGCGTCCTCGAAAAAGATGCTCAACCTCATGAACATCGAGCTTGAGGTCTACAGGGAGATCGGAGGGCTCGCGGTAAAGGGGTCCTCAAAGAACTTCATACTGAGCCGCCTGATGGACTTCGCCATGAAGGCCTTGAAGACCTGCACCGGGACGCTCTACCTTATCGACGCGAACGCCGGGGATATCACCCTTGAGGTGGTCAAGGGGCCTGGGGCCGGCAACCAGGGCCGCAAGGTCCGCTCCGGTACCGGTGTGGCGGGCCTTGTGGCAAAGACCGGGAAACCCCATGTAAGCGCCGATGGGAGCAAGGGGCCGGTCCACGGGGCAAAGACCGGGTCCAGCATGGCCGTCCCCCTCATGATAAAAAGGAAGACCGCCGGCGTGATAGAGGTCCTCGGCAAAAGAGGCGGGGGAGAGTTCACAGGGGCGGACCTTAAGATGCTTTCGTCGCTTGCGAACCATTTCTCGATTATAATCGAGCGCGCCGGCCTCTTTGCCGAGCTCGATGACAGGATAAAACAGCTCTCCACATTGAACACGGTCGGCAACCTCCTCATATCCACGCTCGACCAGACCGTCGTAAGGCATATGGCCATGGAGGCCGTAACAAGGCTCATGAGGGCCGAGACGGGTTCTCTGCTCCTTGTTGACAGGAAGGCGAAAGAGCTTTATTTTGAAGTGGCGCTCGGCGAGAAGGGCCGGAAGCTCAAGGAGATACGCTTGAACATCGGCGAAGGCATAGCCGGATGGGTGGCAAAACACGGCAGGCCGCTCATCATCCGGGACGTCTCCGCGGACAAGAGGTTCCAGGGCAGCTTCGACAAGAAAAGCAAGTTCGTGACCCGCAACATGGTATGCGTCCCCGTGAAGATCAAGGGCAATGTCATCGGGGTCCTTCAGGCGATAAACAGC
>JACRCJ010000133.1 GCA_016219075.1 Deltaproteobacteria bacterium
CTGTGCACCGCGATGGAAGCCCCGGAGGCATCCTTCATCTCGCCGTCGGCCCCGACATGGTCGAAGTGGCCGTGGGTGTTGACGATGTATTTTACCTTGAGACCCTCTCTTTTCACGGCCTCCTTGATCTCCTCCGCGTCGCCGCCCGGGTCTATTACGAAGGCCTCTTTAGTGGCATCGTCCCAGATGATGTAGCAGTTCACCTCAAGCTCGCCTACCGTAAGTGTTATCATCCGTTCACGCTCTTCCAAATCCGTTTTTTTACCTGCAACGCGCCGGTGAAAGGACTCCTTGGGGGAAACTTTCTGTAGAAAGGTTTCCCCCGGACCCCCTTCAAAGACTTTCAGTTCTTCCCTTGGGGGGACCCCCATTTTTAATTATTCATGGGGGTCCCCCCAAGGGAACTAAAAATTTTTGGAGAGAGTTTGAGAGAAACTTTTTACAAAAAGGTTCTCTCAAAAAATCCTCCCGGCGCCTTAAGGCTTCTGCCAGTCTTTTATCTTCTCCGAGTACTTCGTTACGAGGGCGCGCGCCGCGTCTTCTGTCGAGGCCTCGGCCACGAGATGGAAGTACGGCATGTCCTGGCTCGGGTACGCCGCTATCCAGTCCTCGCCGAAGTTTATCTTTATCCCGTCAAGGAGCATGGTGTCGAGCCCGTGGGAGTCTTCGGAGAGCCTCCTCATTATCATGCCCTTGTGCTCAAAGGAGCACGGGACCCGGTCCTTGACCATGATCGAGGGGGGGATCTCCCTCAAGAGCTTGTGGAGCTTGGCCTTCTGCATGGCGAGCATCTCAAGGGTCTTGGCAATGGCGTACATGCCGTCGAAGTTCGGCTGGAACTGCGGGAAGATGAACCCGCCGGTCTGCTCCCCTACGAATATCACGCCCTCTTCCGAGGCCGCCTCCATCAGGCCCCGCGCCGTGGTCTTTGTCCTTTTGACGCCGAACCCGTAGGTGGAGGCCATCTTCTCTATCGCCCTTGAGGCCGTCACCGGGACGGCTATGGTGCCTTTTTTCCCGGAGTCCCTGTTGCACTTCAGGGTCAGAAGCGCCATGACATTAAGGGCGGTGTCGCCGTCAAGGACCTCCCCGGTCTCGTCGAATATGAATACCTTCTCGCCCCCGGCGTCAAGGTAAAAGCCGATGTCCGAGTTGAGGGAGCGGACTATGGAGGAGAGCTGGTCCATCGCCTTCTGGAACTCCTCGGCGGTCTTCGTGGTCTTGGTCCCGTCGAGGTTGGCGTTCAGTGCGATGACCTCGCACTTCAACGCGCCGAGGACCGCGGGGAATATCCTTGAAGACGACCCGTAGGAGTAGTCAAGGACTATCTTGAAACCGGCGGTACTTATCGCCTTTGAGTCTATCTTCGATAAAAACCCGTCCTGGTAGGACTCGAACCCGTGTATCGGGAAGACCATCTCTCCGGTCTGCTCCATCGGGACCCTTTCGAAGTCCTCCCTGAAAAAGAGCTTCTCTATCGTCTTTTCATACCCCGGGTGCAGGTCCATCCCCTTGTTGTCGAAGAACTTCAGGTCAAGGAGCTGCGGGTCAAACGGCGACCTTCTCGTGTGTACCCCCCCGAACTCGCTTCCGCCACGGGCCAGGAACCTGCATACCGGCATAGGAGTGACTCCGTAGTCGTGGACATTGACCCCTGTTGATAGTATGCCGGTCATGACGGCCCTGTTTATCATCCTCGATGTCTTGTGGGCGTCCCTGCTCGTGGAGACGAACGAGCCCTTCTTCAAGGAGGCCCCGTAGGCCGCGCCGAGCTTGGCGGCGAACTCAGGGGTCAGTTCGATGTTGGCAAGCCCCGTGACCCCGTAAGTTGAAAAGACCGACCTGCTCCACTTCTCGCCCCATATCAGGGAAGAGGCGAGTATGGCGTCGTCCTCGACGGTCTTTTGCGGCCAGACCTTGACATTGGCCTTTACGGTGGCGTTGCGGCCTATCCTGCAGTGGTCGCTTACTATGACGTTTTCCGCCAGATGCGCGCCCTCGAGTATCTCGGTCGAGTTGCCGACGACATTCTCCTGGAGGAAGGCGCCGCTCGCCACCCTGATGTTTTCCCAGAGGACCGAGTCCAGTATCACGGCGCCTTCCTCCACGACCGTGCCCGAGCCTATGACCGAGTTCGAGATCCTGGTATCAGGGCCTATCCTGCAGTTCTCGCCTATGACGATTGCGCCCTCGAGCTTTGAGGTGAAGTCTATCCGGGACCCCTTTCCGACGCGGACCCCCTTGCCGCCGACCTCTTCTCCGGGGGCGTTGACTGCGACCTTGCCGAGCAGTATGTCCATGTTCGCCTGACGGTACTCCTCGAGGCTTCCGACGTCTTTCCAGTACCCCTCGGCTATATAGCCGTAGATGGGCTTTTTGTTCTGAAGGAGGGCGGGGAAGAGGTCTTTGCTGAAATCGAACTCCTTGTCCTGGGGGATGAAGTCCAGGACTTCCTGCTCCAGTATGTATATGCCGGTGTTTATCGTGTCGCTGAAGACCTCGCCCCAGCCCGGTTTCTCCAGAAACCTTATGATGCGCCCGTTCTCATCCGTTATGACGATGCCGAAGGCCAGCGGGTTTTCAACTCTCGTCAGCACTATCGTCGCCATGGCCTTGCGCTTCCTGTGGAACTCCACGGCCTTGTTGAGGTCTATGTCCGTAAGGACGTCTCCGCTTATTATGAGAGTGGTGTATTCTCCGCCGATTCTACGCATGGCGCTGCCGACGGCCCCGGCCGTGCCGAGGTCGACCGTAAGGGTTATGTAGTCGAGGTCCACGCCGAGAGAGCTGCCGTCGCCCAGGTAATCCGAAATGAGCTCCGGCTGAAAGTACAGGAGGGCCGTCAGGTCCGTGATCGAGTTTTTCTTGAGGAGCTCTATTATATGCTCCATCATCGGCCTGTTGGCCATCGGGACCATGGGTTTGGGCAGATGGTTGGTAAGGGGCCTTAACCTCGTACCAAAGCCTCCGGCCATGATAATACTCTTCACTGGAGCCTCCTGAGATCGTTTTCATGCCGGGCCGCTCTCCGCGGGCAAAGTCAGGAAAAGAAAGTCCGCGGAGGTTTTTCGGCGGGAATGTCATTGAAAAGAGTGATTTTATCAGCAAAAACCCCAACCGTCAACACCTCGTTTACACCCGCCGCGCGGCCCCTTGAAAGATACTTTTTTTGCCGCTGAAACGCCGCCTTAAGCGAAGTCGGCCCAACGGGGGCGTGTGGCGGCTCTATTAAGCTGTGGGCGGTAAAAGCGGGCGGGACAGGAATTTGTTTGACTTTGTTTTTCCAACTGTGGTATTAAACTCCGATGTTTTCGCCCGGGCCCTCTTGCTCTGAACCGTTCAAACCTTTAAGAACGCGGGTGGCCTTAAATGGCTGAGGATAATAACAGCCGAGGTTTCATCAAAGGCATCGCCATGCTCGCCTCCATGGGCATCGCGATGGTCGTATCGACCTTCATAGGGCTTTTGATCGGGATATATCTCGACAAATTTTTCGGCACAAAACCCTGGTTTACTATCATATTCCTCTTCTTCGGCATAGCCGCCGGGTTCAGGAACATTTACCTGATGACCAAGAAATATGGCGGGTAAAGCGGTCAAGAGATCAACGGCCGCAGCTTCCGTCGCTCTGAAGGTCGGGCTCTTTAACGCCGCGGCGGGGCTTTTGGGCACGGGGGCCGCGCTCCTCCTTAAAAGTTCCCTGGCCCCGGGTTTTGCCGTGGGGTTCATACTCGGCGGGGTAAACGCGCTCCTGCTCCTGAAGATCGCCAGGAAAGGCGTTCTGATGGACGCGGACAAGGCAGGCAGGTTCGTTACCGTAAGCTACTTCGTAAGGTTCGCCCTTACCGCCGTGATACTGGCGCTCCTCATATACAGAGGGTTTTTGACCCCGTGGCCGCTTCTGGCGGGGATCACGGCCTCGATATTCACCACCATAGGTGTCCTGATAGGCATAGCAAGAAAGGAGGCTTCACAAGATGCATGAACTCATAATCCCGGTCTTCGGACTCCAGCCGCATACGGCGATAATGATATACATAATCGTCGGGCTCGCCGTCTTCTCCGTCATCATCTCCGGAAGGCTCAAGCTTGTGCCGGGAAAGACCCAGTCGATCCTTGAGATAGTCGTGGACGCCTTCATGGGCCTCGTTGACGAGACGATGGGCCACAAGGGCAGAAAATACTTCCCGTTCGTGCTGACCTTCGCGGTCTTTATCTTCGTATCAAACGTCCTGGGGCTGATCCCGGGGCTTCTGCCCCCGACGGCCAACCTCAACACCACTCTTGGGCTCGCGGTCATAGTATTTCTGGCCACGCACATCATAGGCGTCAAGGAGCACGGACTCAAGTACTTCAAGCACTTCATGGGCCCTGTCTGGTGGCTTGCCCCGCTGATGATCCCTATCGAGATAATCGGACATCTGGCCAGACCCGTGTCGCTCTCGCTCCGGCTATTCGGAAACATGATGGGCCACGAGCAGATAGTCGGCGTCCTTCTTATCCTCATGCCGATAGCGTACCCTCTTCTGGCCCTCTCGACGGTCCTCGGGGTGCTCGTGGTCTTCATCCAGGCTTTCATATTCGCTTTGCTTTCGATGATGTACATCGGCGGGGCCCTGGAAGAGGCGCATTGACAAAAAAACTGCTCGATAGCCAGGCTACGGCGGATTAGACTGAAAAAAAGCTAAAAAAACTTATTACCTGAGTTCCGCGCGGCTTTTCGCCGGGCCGGGGCTTGAAGACACGGGGAGCGCGCCGGGGAAGATGGCAACACCCTCTCTTTAAGCGACACGGCTCCAAAGACAGCCGAAGACGGGCTCCAATAAAAGGAGGAGTAAGGAAATGAAGAAGAAGTTATTTGGTTTAATGTTTGGCGCAGCCGCCGTCTTCGCCGGGCCGACAATGGCCCTCGCTGAGGAGGCCGCTTCAGGCAAGGGCGGTCACGAGGGGATCGTACTCGCCGCCCTCTTTATCGCCGCCGGATTGGGCATGGGCCTCGGCGCTTTCGGCCCCGGCATCGGTCAGGGTAACGCCGTAAGGGGCGCAGTCGAGGGTATCGCGAGAAACCCCGGGGCCTCAGGTAAGATCCTTACCACGATGCTCGTCGGTCTCGCCATGATCGAGTCGCTCGCCATCTACGCGCTCGTCATCGCGCTGATACTCCTTTTCGCCAACCCGTTCATGTAAGAACGGGTTTCGAAAGAGGCGAGTCATCAAAAAGAAATAAAAAAGAGGGGCGGGTTAACCGCCCCTCTTTTTTATTTCCTTCTTCCGCCACTCTCTCCATGCGGCGATATAATCCCTTATCCGGACAATCCCGAGTATGACCAGAGCCGGGGTCCACCCCCGCCCATTGACACCGCCGTAATCGGTGGTAACCTGATATAATAACAGTGCTTGCGCCCGGCTTAAAATCCCGGGGTTCTCAGACGCTAAAAACAGGCGCCGGCAGCCGGGTGAGCGGGCCGGTATTTACGACTTGCCGATGGAGGCCTTTATGAGGTATTTTTTCACGGTATTCATCCTTTTTTTAGCCTTTATCTCTGCCGCTGAAGCCAGACTCCGCACCGAGACGGTCGAGTACACGGACTCCGGCAAGGTCCTGGAGGGTTACCTCGCCTATGACGACTCGGTCGAGGGCAGGCGCCCCGGGGTGCTTGTAGTGCATGAGTGGTGGGGCATAAACGACTACATAAAAAAACGGACAGAGATGCTCGCCGGTCTCGGCTACGTAGCTTTTGCCGCTGACATCTACGGCAAGGGGGTCAGGACCGCCGACGCTGAAGTGGCCGGAAGGCTCGCCGGGATATACAGGGCCGACAGGGCGCTCCTCAGAAGGCGCGCGGCAAGGGGGCTTGAAGTCCTTAAAGCAAACGGACTCACAGACCCTGAGCGCGTGGCCGCCATCGGCTACTGCTTCGGCGGCACAACGGTGCTGGAACTCGCCCGTAGCGGCGCGCCGTTATCCGGCGTGGTGAGCTTTCACGGGAACCTCGACACCCCCGCCCCCGAGACCTCTGTCATAAAGGCGAAGGTCCTCGCCCTGACCGGCGCCCTCGACCCCTATGTCACGCCCGAGCGGGTGCGCGAATTCGAGGACGAGATGCGAAAGGCAGGGGCCGACTGGTTCATGGTGAGCTACGGCGGGGCCGTCCACTCGTTCACAAACACAGCTTCCGGGGCCGACCCCTCAAAGGGGGTCGCATATAACGAGACCGCCGACAGACGCTCATGGCGGGCGATGAAGGATTTTTTCACGGAGATATTCAAATAGAGGAGCTGATATGAAGAGGATAACTGTCCACGAGTTCGGGGAACCAGAGGTGATGAGGATCGAGGAGGCGTCTTTGCCCGAGGCCGGGCCCGGCCAGGTAGTGGTCACGATAAAGGCCGCCGGAGTGAACCCGGTCGATACCTACATAAGGGCGGGTCTCTACGGGGCGAAGGAGCTCCCCTACACTCCGGGCTTCGACGCCGCCGGGGTGGTCGAGACGGCCGGCAAAGGGGTCTCGCGGTTCAAGCCCGGGGACAGGGTATATACATCCGGGACCTTGAGCGGCGCTTACGCCGGGGCCGCCCTGTGTCTTGAGTCCCAGATACACCCGCTGCCTGAAAGGATCAGCTTCCTGCAGGGCGCCTCGATCGGAGTGCCGTACGCGGCGGCCTTCAGGGCGCTCTTCCAGAAGGCCTGGGCCGCCCCGGGCGAGACCGTCCTTATCCACGGGGCCACGGGGGGCGTGGGCACCGCGGCCGTGCAGATGGCGAGGGCCGCCGGGTTGCAGGTCATAGGCACGGCCGGGACGAAAAAAGGCAGGGACCTCGCAAGAGAGAACGGGGCGCACCATGTGGTGGAGCACGGCAAGCCGGAGCACTTAAAAGAAGTCATGGAGTTGACCGGGGGGCGCGGGGTCGACTGCATAATCGAGTTTCTCGCCAATGTCAACCTCGGAGGGGACCTGAAGATTCTGGCAAAAGGCGGCCGCGTGGTGGTGGTCGGCAGCCGCGGCGCCGTGGAGATAGACCCCAGGGACGCCATGGGAAAAGACGCCCTGGTACTGGGGATGTCGCTCTTTAACGCTACGGAGGCGGAGCTTAACTCCATCCACGCCGCGATATTCGCGGGGCTTGAGAACGGCACATTAAACCCCGTTGTCGGCCTTCAGTTCCCTCTGGCCGGGGCCGCAGAAGCTCACCATGCCGTGATCGAGCAAAAGGCCTTCGGAAAGATCGTCCTTGTGCCGTAGCCTTTACCTCTGCCAATAGCCGGAGGCGGGCCTTCGTCAATGAACCCTCCGGGGTTAAAGCTCAGAACGCTAAAAATAAAAAAACTCTTTACTTCAAGCCTCTTAGGAAAACTGAGGCTCAGGTCTTATCCGCTTTTCTTGACAAATAAGGCTGAAATCTATATAATATTTAGCACTCCTGTATCATGAGTGCTAAATAGACAGACGAAGAGGCATTGATGAGTCTACCTGTTTTGACAGATTCCATCCAGAGCTACATGACCGAGGTGAACCGTTACCCGGTGCTGACGCCGGATGAGGAGTTCAGGGTCGCCGAGAGGTACTACAAGCACAAAAGCCTCGACGACGCCCACACGCTCGTGGTCTCGAACCTGAGGTATGTCGTAAAGATAGCCTTCGAGTTCCGTAACTACGGGTGCAAGCTCGCGGACCTTATCCAGGAAGGCAACATAGGACTGATGATAGCGGTAAAGAAGTTCAACCCCTACAAGGGGTTCCGCCTCATCACATACGCCACATGGTGGATAAAGTCCTGTATCCAGGAGTTTATCTTAAAGACCCGCGGGGCCGTCAAAAGGGGCTCGAAGGCCCTTAAGAGAAAGCTCTTTTACAGGAAAGACGCGACCCTCTCCCCGTTTGAAGAGATAGATACTGCCCCGCCTGAGAGGAGTTCCAGGTACGAGGATATCGATCCGGGGCACGACCTGTCGCTCGACAGCTCCGTCCCGGACGGCAACGCCACGCGCCTGGACATGCTCCCCGACACCGCGGCGGGCCCGTTTGAGGCGGCCACGGTAAAACAGGACGGTGCTCTGGTAAAAAAAGAGGTCACAAGCGCCCTTGCGCTCCTCAACGACAAGGAGAGGCTCGTCATAGAGAACAGGCTCATGGCCGAAGAGCCGGCAAGCCTTCAGTCCATAGGCGCTCAACTCGGGCTCACCAGGGAGCGCGTAAGGCAGATAGAAAGCTCTGCCCTGAAGAAACTCCAGAAGAGACTCTCGGGCAAACTCTTCCCGGCGTAAAAAGGCCCCCCCACGGGGGGGGATTTAAAGACCGCGGGGTATTGAGACCTAAAAAACAATTAAGACCTTTTGAGAGGCCGGTTTTTAAAAACCGGCCTCTCCTGTCTTTAAGCCTTTTTCCGCCCCGGCCCCCTGACTCTCCGGGCCACGGGGGCCTCCCCGCATTTTCAGCCGCCGGACCCAAAGGCTTTCAAGGCTCCTCTCCCCTAAATAAGTAAACACTTACTTATTTGGCCGGCACCTAAAAAACTTGGCATAACAATAGCTTACCTCGACGAGAGCCAGTTTTCCCTTTACAGGCGGCCTTGAAAGGTGCTATTAAATACTTGTTAAAATCCGTCTTGCAAAAGCTTCTTTCTCATGGACTTTCCGCGGGCCCGGGGCCCCGGGGTTTTTAATCCGTTAAAAAGACCAAAGGAGACCGCGTTGGAGAGAAGGCCGACCTCCGCCATCGTAGACACGGGGGCGCTTAAACATAACTACTTCCAATTGAGGGACAGGGTCTCAAAGACCTCAAAAGTAATGGCCGTGGTAAAGGCCAACGCCTACGGGCACGGGGACATCGAGGTAGCCGGGGTCCTTGAGCGTCTCGGGTGCGAGTTTTTCGGCGTGGCCATAGCCGAGGAAGGCGAGAGGCTCAGGAAAAGCGGGATCACAAGACCCATAGTCGTCCTCGGCGGCATATACCCCGGACAGGTAAAAGACATCTTCCCGCTCGACCTGACCCCGGTGGTATTCGACATCCCGACCGCCGCCGCTCTGAACTCTTACGCCGAAAGACTCGGCACCGTAAAAAATATCCATGTAAAGATAGACACCGGCATGGGCCGCCTTGGGCTTTTGGCCGGAGAGATCGCCCCGTTTTTCAAGGGGTTGAAGGGGCTTAAGAACCTCAGGCTCGAAGCGGTCCTCTCTCACTTCGCCGAGGCCGAGTCCTCGGACCTGGACTTCACCGTCAGGCAGCTTGAGGACTTCCTTAAAGGCGTCGATATGATAAAGGGGCTCGGGTACGCCCCGGAGTATATCGACATGGCCAACAGCGCAGCCGCCGTGGCGCACCCGGACTCCCGGATGGACATCATAAGGCCGGGGATAATGCTCTACGGCTCTTACCCGGCCCCGCGGTTCGCGAAAGACATAAGCCTCAAACCCGTACTGACGCTCAAGACCCGGGTGCTGCACCTGAAGAAGGTCCCCCCCGGCTTTACGGTAAGCTACGGGAGGACCTTTACCGCGGCAGAAGAGTGCGTCATAGCGACCCTCCCCATAGGATACGCCGACGGATTGCCGAGAAGGCTTTCCGGGAAAGGAGAAGTCCTTGTAAGAGGAGAGCGGGCGCCGATCGCCGGAAGGGTCTGCATGGACTTGACAATGTGCGATGTTACGAATATAAATGGTGTGGCCGCAGGCGACGAGGTAGTGGTCATAGGGACCCAGGGACCGGAGACGATCCCCGTGGAAGAGGTCGCCGAGAGGTCCGGCACAATAAGCTATGAGATATTCTGCAATATCTCCGGGCGCGTGCCGAGAGTGTACGTATGATCAGGATGATCAAAGCCTACCTTGAAAAGCTCGGCGGCTCGGCCGAGAAGTTCGTAACCTCCACGGGGCAGATGGCCATGATGCTCGCCCAGGCCGTCATGTACGCCTTCACCCCGCCTGTCAAGCCCAGGAACATCTTCAAGCAGATGGAGTTCGTGGGCGTGCAGAGCCTCTTTGTAGTCGTTCTGACAGGCACATTCACGGGGATGGTGCTCGCGCTCCAGAGCTATAACGCATTAAAGAGGTTCGGCGCCGAGAGCCTCGTGGGCCCCACAGTGGCGCTCAGCATGGCCAGGGAGCTCGGCCCGGTCCTTACTGGCCTCATGGTCACCGGCAGAGCCGGAAGCGCCATGGCCACGGAGCTTGGCACCATGAGGGTCACCGAGCAGATAGACGCCCTGTACACGATGGCCGTCAACCCGGTGAAGTACCTGGTGGTGCCGAGGATAATAGCGGGGGTCTTCATGTTCCCGATCCTGACCATCATAACGGATTTCGTAGGGGTGGTCGGCGGGTACATGGTCGGCGTGCGGCTTCTGGGCATAAACCCCGGCGTGTACATCGGCCGCACCGTGGACTTCGTCCAGTTAAACGACATATTAATAGGGCTCGAGAAATCCCTGGTCTTCGGCCTCATAATGTCGCTCGTCGCCTGCTACAACGGTTTTTACGCGACAGGGGGCGCCGAGGGCGTGGGACGCTCGGCAACGAGTTCGGTCGTCACGGCCAGCGTCCTGATACTGGTCTCGGACTACATCCTGTCGTCGTTTCTATCCTGACGGCTTGATAATCCGGCGGATGTATGATAAAAATTGTTGATTTAAAGAAAAGATTCAATACCAAAAGAGTCCTCGACGGATTGAACCTTGAGATCGAGCAGGGGAAGATTACCGTCATCATCGGGAGGTCCGGAGAGGGCAAAAGCGTGCTGATAAAGCACATAATAGGGCTCCTGAGGCCGGATTCCGGCCAGATATTCCTCGACGACATGGAGATAAGCTCCATGAAGGAGAAGGACTTTAACGAGGTCAGGAAGCGTTTCGGGATGCTATTTCAGGGCGGGGCCCTCTTTGACTCGTTGACGGTGGCGGGAAATGTCGGTTTCCCGCTCAAGGAACATACCGACCTCAGCGACGAAGACATCCTCAAGGTGGTCTCCGAGAAGCTGCGGAGGGTCGGCCTCGTGGATGTCGAGGACATGATGCCCTCGGACTTAAGCGGCGGCATGCGTAAAA
>JACRCJ010000134.1 GCA_016219075.1 Deltaproteobacteria bacterium
GGGCTCCCGTTGCGCTCTTCCGATGCAACGGGAAGCGGGGAGGGTGAAAACATTTTTTCACCCCCACCCTACCCTCCCCCATCAAGGGGGAGGATTTTACAAGGAAACCCTGTAGCAAGCTACAGGGAATTTTGTGATTAAGACCCTTACTTCCGGTGGCACCCCAGACAAAGCTCGCTTCTCCTGTTGTCCATTACCAGCATCGGGTCCGGGGACTCCGGATAAACGGTCCCTCTCATCGCCGACAGGATAGTGTGGTCGGCCTGGGAGTACGGCACATGGCATGTCGTGCAGCCTATATTGCTGTTTACGAGCTTTATCGACGGGTCGAGGTCTAACGGCCGCCTGAGGCCGTAGTTGCTTGAGGCGGCCATGACATAGTCTACCCCGAGAGGATGGTCGCAGTCCGGAAGCGGACATACCTGAAGGGTCACATCCGAGGCTACGGAGGCGTCGTGGCAGCTCAGGCACTCGACCGAATCCGGGTCCAGTAAAGCGTACCCCGGTGAGCTCATGCCCAGAAGAACCAGGGTCAGGGTTGTCAACGCGAATATCCTTTTTCCGGTGTGACGCAGACCCGGTCCTGTTTTTTCCGTCTTCGGCATTTTTTCTCTCTCACTTTAAATGGCATGATGTGCACAGACCGCTCCCGGTGTTGTCAACGGAAAGCATCGGGTCCGGCATTGACGGGTCTTTCCTGATGTCGGAAAGCGCTTTATGGTCGTATTGATTGTTATACGGCACATGGCATGTGGTGCACGCCATCATGCCGTCCGTGAGTTTTACCGCGGGGTTCAGGGCAGAGGGGTTAACGAGACCGGGGTTTCTGGAAGCCAGCTCCGCGTAATCGACACCCACCGGATGGTCACATAACCCGCTATGACACACCTTCTGCGGGACGGAGGGGTCGACAGACGACTCGTGACACTTTATGCATTCCGTGGATTCCCTGTCAAGAAAAACCATTGCTCCGGAGGTGCCTGAGGCGTACGGGGCGAAAGTGGAAAAGATGAATAAAAAAGAGGGTAAAACAAGCTTTTTCACATACTTGCATATTTCAGCCATACTCCAGCCCCTCCTCTCCTGATGATAATGTTTAAAAACTGTAACCGGCCCCCACGGAAAAGACGAATGAGCTCCAGTTCACCGCGTTCAACCGGGTATCCGAGGCGGCGCCGTTTTTGAAAAATGTCCTGTCTCTGCCGCTGAACGCCTTCCACCGCTGATACCCGGCGTTCGCCGTCAAAGCCCACCCCTCGCCGTACGCGTACTCGGCCCCGGCCTCGGTTGCGAACCCCGCTCCAAGAGCCGTGTGCTCGAAGCTTTTGGGGTGATCGAGGTCGGTCCTCAGGTTCCAGTCCGCCTCGGCTATGAACCTTGCTATGTGAAGCTCGGCTCCGGCGGTAAAGGCCAGCTTCTCCGCCGCCTTATACCCGGCGTCCACCCCCGCCCAGGGGCCGTACCAGTTCGCCTTGTACCTGCTGTTAAGGTTATTGATCGGGCCTACCGGGGGCGTCCCTATCGACGCCACGGTCTGGTGCCCGTTCCTTATAACCAGGTTCTGCCGGTGAAAGGAGACGCCGACGGCCGGGTTCACCGAGAGGTCCGGGGTTACTTCGTTTTTGAAGCCTATGCCCAGGGAAAGGTCCCAGACACTGCCTTCGTCAGCGTCGTTATTGGACCTTGAGTACTCCTGAGTCCTGTTGTCGCCCTTGTAGTCAGAGTCCTGGTTGTCTCCGTCGTTGATCCAGCCGTAGCCGAACGAGCATTTGAGGTACTGCTTTTTATTGAGGTCGCCCCTGTACCCGGCCTTGACCTCGAATATCTTGACGCCCTCCCAGATAAGCTCGGAGAGTATGTTCGGGTTGTGCCCCTCCGTATCCCCCGCTATGTTCCAGTCGAGCTTGTCGGACCTGAACCCCGCTTTCAACGAGAGGTCCGAGCTATCGGCGTACGCAACCTGTGAACCGTAAAACAGAAGAAGACAGGAGGCGCGCAACAGGAACTTTTTCATTTATACCTCGTGCGCATTAAAACGGATGAAGCCGCGGGTTAATTTTTTTTAACATCGTCGATTATCCCGAACCTCATCTCCGTAATCTCTTCCGACCTGCATACCGGGCATCTCGAGGGGGTCTTAAGCCTCTCCCTCTTTTTAAAGACAAACCCGCATGATACGCACTCGGAAGGCTGCACGACGAACCTGGCTGACAACGCCTCCTTTGACGAGTTGACGGTCTTGGCCACATGGGGAAGGTGTTCAAGCACTTCCTTCTCCTTAAGGCCTACAACTTTGGAAATATCCTTGGCCGTAAGCATCATGCCTTTGACGGCATCCATGATCTTCTGCCTCGCGGTAAGGTCTTGTTCCACTGTCCGTCAGTAATCCATCATTACGGCATATATGCTCTATCGGCGGGAATCGCTCAATCTTTACGCTTTTTTACAAAAAAAATGAACCTTTCAAGGGTTTAAAACCCCGGGGTTTTCAGAACATTAAAAAAAACCCGGACTACGGGGCTGCGATACCGCTGATTTGATTATATCTAAAAAAAAATTTACGGCAAGGGACTGGACTGCGGGGACATGATGCGAAAAAAAGCCAAAGGCTTCCGTAACCCCGGTCACGCGGCAAAGACAGGCTTGGCCGCTTTCGCACCCTCCCCGCTAAATGACGCAACAGGGCAGGTTATAAGGAGAAAAAAAACCCGTTGACAATGAGCCCTCTCCAGGCTTAAAACCCGGGGGTTTTGAAAAAATGAACATCCCCGCTGCTTGCAGCGGGGTATCTCCTGAAACTTCCCCTCCCTCGATGGGAGGGCTGGGCTCCCGTTGCGCTCTTCCGATGCAACGGGAAGCGGGGAGGGTGAAAACTTTTTTCACCCCCTCCCTACCCTCCCCCATCAAGGGGGAGGGTCTTATAAGGAAACCCTGCAGCTTTTCTTCAGGGAATTACAAGATTAAAAAAAATAAAAAAACCTTCATTCTTTCATAATGAAGGTTTTTTCAGCGGCATTTTAACTGAACTTCAGGCCCGCTCCTGCTGTATGGCCGTAAGCTTCCAGTCCTGTAGCAAGACCTCCCTTACAAATGTCCAGTACTCAGAGAACGCAACGGGCTTTGGCCCGTCCCCCACGGCATTCCCGTCCCGGTCAGTTGAGAGCGCCGAAGCCTCTACCGTAAAGCGGACTGTAACATAGTCGAGCCCCTCTTCCTGCCAGTTCTCGGCAATCCCGGAGTCCCGTACCGAGACCTTCTCGATATGGTTGACGCTCCCGCCGGCAACCGCCTTTTCAAGCTCAGCGGCCATGCCGTAGAAGAGGTCGCCGGCAATGTATTTTTTTACAGGCTCAAGGTCTCTTTTTTTCCAGGCGGCCTGCACCTTTACGAAGACATCCGAGGCCTTTTTCCTGAACTCCTCAGCATCAAATGTCGCATCCGCCCTCTTGAGGTCCCTTAAAAAAGCGTCCGTCTGCTGATAAGGCTTCTGTTCGGGGCCTGCCTTGCCCGCTTCACCGTTTCCGGCCTTCCCGGGCCTGAGGAACCTGATGAAGAGGAATACGCCGAGACCTATGAGGAGGATGTCAAAGAGCCCTACCCCTCCAAAGCCGCTGCTCGTCGCCCCGTAGCCTAAGGAGCTGAAAAGGAAGCTCCCGATCATCCCGCCTATCAGACCTCCCGCCAGGGTCCTGCCGAAACCGCCGAAGGCCCCCTGGGGCCGGGGTTGACTCTGTGGCTGATATGCGGGCTCCGGCTCAGCGGTTTTTTGAGCCTGTTCCGTCTTCGGAGCTGACGGCTTTGCAGGAGCGGCGTAGGTGCGCGAACCCCTGTACCCGTATGAGCTTCTGCCGCTTCTGAACCCGGCCCTGGCCCCGGCCTCCTCAAATGTGAACGAGAGGCAGAAGATAACCGCCGCAACGATGATCAAAACCTTTTTCATTTAAACGACCCCTGACCGGGTCCTGCCCCGGATGTTTTTTTATTTTTAAAAGGACTCGAGATCAATATATGCCGTTAAAGACGCTCAAGATGTGTGGCACGACCTGTTTTTTCCTCGAAAGCACGTTTTTAAGCTCGTAGACCCCTTCTTCGACCCTCGGGTATCCGAGCTTGTAGATGACCTCTTTTTCGCCTACGGCCAGAAGAAGGGATGTCCCCATGACTATGTCCGTCACAAGAAGCGCCGAGAGCTTCAGGCCTTTCTTCTCCCTGACCTTCTCAAGCTCTTTGACGAGCCGCTCCTTCTCCTCGTGGAACTCATCAAATCCGATGGTCTCGACCTGCCCCACGCCGAACTTCCTGCCTTTGGTCTCGAAGACCTTGTAGTCGCCGTTGACGACGGCCTCGGGGCCGCGCTTTTTAAGGCTCGACGTGGCGGCGAATATCTCGGAGCCGAAGGCCTTGTGGTCGAGTCCCGACCTCTCCTCGAGCCATCTGACCGCCTCCCTGTCCCTCTCCGTCGTAGTCGGGGACTTCAAGATAACGGTGTCCGAGAGCACGCCTCCGAGAAGAAGCCCGGCGGTCTCCTTTTTGATCGCAGCCCCCTTCCTCCTGTAGAGCTCCGAGACGAGCGTAGAGGTGGACCCGACGGGCTCGCAGATAAAGGGGATAGGCGTTGGGCTGTGGAAGTTGCCTATCCTGTGGTGGTCCACGACCTCCTGTATGTTGACCCTGTCGGCGCCGTCAACGGCCTGAGAAAGCTCGTTGTGGTCGACAAGTACGAGGTTCGTGCCTGAAGGTTTAAGGAGGTTGGACTTCGTTATGACCCCCAGCATCATTCCGTCGGCGTCGAGGACTACGACCCCGTTGGCCCCGGCCACCTTGAACTTTATATCTTCCACCGGCTCATCCGGCAGTACTGTTTCGAACTCCGGGCTTGCGAGCCTGTAGGCCGGGGTCGATAGCCTTAAAAGAAGAGCCGTCGTGGCCGAGTCCAAAGGCGAGCTCAATATGGTCACCCTCTTTTTCCGCGCCTCCTCTATAAGCTCGTCTTTCACTGTAAAACCGCCGGTCACTATCAGTAGCCCCACGCCTTTTTCGATTGCCGCGCTCTGTATGCCGGACCTGTCGCCGACGACGATGGCGCACTCCGGGGGATTCTCCCACTCCAGGATCGCCCGGAAAGACTCCTCGGCCATCGCCCCGACGAAGATCGAAAGCGTAAGCTCGGAAGTCCCCATATAGTCAAGGATGGCCGTGCCGCCGAGGGTCTCTATGATGTTTTTAAGCGAGGTCTTTACCTCTCTGGCGCTTTCGGCCTCGATCTTGACTATGTATTTTTTAGCGAGGTCCATGAGCGTCAGTATCCCTCTGGGCCTGCCTTCGGGGTCGAGGACCGGGACGAACCTGACCCTCTCTTCCCTCATTATCTCCATGACCTTCAAGAGCGGCGTCTCCTCGGAGACATTTATGACATCCACGGTCATTATGTCCGAGGCCTTGGGGTAGACGTTCGGCAGGTATCTCGGGGGCTGGATATTAAAGTAGTCGAGTATGAAGGATGTCTGGGGGTTTATATCCCCGGCCCTCGCGGCCACGACATTTTCAGCGCCCTCCAGGACCTTGAGCTCGGCCAACGCGATTGCCGAACAGATCGAATCGGTATCCGGGTTCTTGTGCCCGATCACATAGGTTATCTCACCGCTCATTTAAGAAAAAAATCCTCCTCAAGGGGCCTCTGAAGACTAAAACAGGATTTATGCGTACGGGTTGGATTCTACGATATAAAAGAGCAATTAGCAAAGTCCTTCGGAGAGACCCGTTCCGTGCCTGGCCCGAAAGAAGACCCTTCAGGGCTTGCACATCAGGTACTGGCGCGGGTACTTCGCCTCGGCCCCGAGCTCGGAGGCCGCGTGCCACGCCCACCTCGTGTCGTAGAGCATCGCTCTTCCGAGCGCGACCATGTCGGCCTTGCCGGTCGATATTATCTCTTCGGCCTGTACGGGTTTTGTTATCATCCCTACGGCCATCGTCGGGACCCCGGTCTCTTTCCTTATCACCTCAGAGAACCTGACCTGGTAGCCCGGCCCGACGGGCGTCTCCTGGTACGGAACAAGCCCCCCGCCGGAGACATCGATATAGTCGCATCCCCGCTTTTTAAGCTCGGAGGCGTAGACCAGCGAGTCCGTTATAGTCCACCCCCCGGCGGCGTAGTCCGAAGCCGATATCCTTACGCCAAGCGGTTTTCTTTCGGGCCAGACCTCTCTTACCGCGGAGAAGACCTCCAACGGAAACCGCATCCTGTTGGTAAGGCTCCCTCCGTACTCATCCGTCCTTTGGTTACTCAGCGGCGAGAGGAACTGGTGCAGCAGGTACCCGTGGGCCGAGTGCAGCTCGACGAGGTCGAACCCAAGGCGCGCGGCCCTTTTCACTCCGTCTACGAAGGCCTTTTTGACCTCGGCTAACCCTGTGGCGTCAAGGGCCTTGGGCGCCGGCCAGCCGTCGTTATAACTCAGGGCCGAGGGGGCCACGGTCTTCCACGCGCCCTCGGGGAGGCCGAGCGGGCCGTTGTTCATCTTCCACGGGAGGTTGTCGGAGCCCTTTCTCCCGGAGTGCGCGAGCTGCACGCCGATCCTGGCCGACCCGTAGTGCCTGAAGAACTTTATTATCCTCTCAAAGGCCTCTTCGTTCTCGTTGGAGTACAGGCCGAGGTCGCCGTAGGATATCCGGCCCCTTGACTCTACCGCTGTCGCCTCGGTTATGACGAGGCCAGCTCCAGAGACGCTGTACTGGCCGAGGTGCATCAGGTGCCAGTCCGTGGCGTTGCCGTCCGTGGCGCTGTACTGGCACATCGGGGAGACGACTATCCTGTTGTCGAGCTTAAGGTCTCTCAGCGTGAACGGTGAAAAAAGCGCGCTTTTCATGAAAGGGCTCCTTTCGGGACTATGAATGGGTGTGCACTCCGCAATCCCGTCGCTTTAGCGGCGGGTCAAGGAGTGGCAAATATAAATGATTCTTCCTTACCATCAAAATTCTCCGTCATTTATGGCGGAGAATTTTAATTGTAGTATGACGGGATGATTATATATCAATTTTGAGGAATAGACCATAGCGGTTTATAAACGGACAGAGGCCGCCGCCCGTTTTGGGCGGCGGCCTCCAAATACTTAAAACCGGAGATAATGAACCACCCCGCTGCAATTCTCCGGGGTATCTCCTGAAACTTTAATTAGCCGTACGCCAGTACCCCCTCCCTCGATTGCGAGGGAGGGGATCCCGTTGCGCTCTTCCGATGCAACGGGAAGCGGGGAGGGTGAAAACTTTTTTCACCCCCTACCTACCCTCCACCGTCACCATAAAGGGGGAGGGTCTTATATGGAAACCCTGCAGCTTTTCTTCAGGGAATTACAAGATTACCCCTCCTACTTCGACCTCTTCATGTACCTGAAGAACTCGCTATCCGGAGAGATCACCAGCGAGTCCTTCTCGTTGAAGGTCTTCTTGTACGCCTCCATGGTCTTTAAAAAGTAGAAGAACTGCGGGTCCTGCGTGTAGGCGTCGGCGTAGAGCCGGGTCGCCACGGCGTCCGCCTCGCCCTTCAAGACCTGCGA
>JACRCJ010000020.1 GCA_016219075.1 Deltaproteobacteria bacterium
GCATGGAGGGCTCATTTAAAAAAACAGGGTTATTCTCTTTTAGGGTCTAATACCCCTTTAGCTTGCTGCGCTCTGCAAAAGACCTTTTTTTGCTACAGCGCGCCTCGGGGCTATTGCTTCGCTCTGGCAAGCTCGCGCGCAATAAATACAGAGGCTTGCTCGCTCACTTTCCCTTATGCTCGCTACGCAATGCCCCTGGTGTTTTGTTAAAAACAATACTAAAAATATTCTTCACTATAGAATCGGTGAAGCTTGCTCCGGAGATGGTTCATTCTGAACAACACACTTATTTTATTATCTTCCGGCTCTGGTTTGCATGATTTATGTCATCGCTTCAGGGTTCTTTCTCCCCGCCCTCAGGGGGCCTGTTCCTGAAGAACTCGAAGTACAGGAGCGGCACGGCAACAAGCGTGAGGCCTGTTGCGGCAACGGCGCCGAACATCATCGAGATGGCGAGCCCCTGGAATATCGGGTCAAAGAGCATGACGAAAGACCCGGCCACCACGGCAAGGGCAGTCAAGAGGATTGGCCTGAACCTCACGGCCCCGGCCTTTATGACGGCGTCTTTAAGGTCCCCGGTCTCCCTCCACTCCATCTGTATGAAGTCGACAAGGAGTATCGAGTTCCTCACTATTATCCCGGCCAACGCTATGAAGCCTATCATGGAGGTGGCCGTAAAGAAGGCGTCAAAGACCCAGTGGCCCGGAAGTATCCCGACAAGCGTCAGGGGGATGGGGGCCATTATGATTATGGGGGTTATGAAGTTTTTGAACCACGCGACGACGAGGATGTAAATGATTATGAGAACGGCCCCGAAGGCGATCCCTAAGTCCCTGAAGACCTCTATCGTTATGTGCCACTCGCCGTCCCACTTCATCGAGTACCTGTCCTCAAGCCAGGGCTGGACCGAGTTGAACTGCTCGAGCTCGTAGCCCGCCGGGATCTTAAGCTCCCTCAACTTCTTCTTCATCTCGAGTATGGAGTAGACCGGGCTTTCGGCCACCCCCGCGACGTCTCCGACGACATAGGTGACATTCTTGAGATTTTTATGGTAGATGGTCTTGTCGTCTACGGTCTCCTTTACCCTTACAAGCTCGGAGAGCGGGACAAGCGAGCCGGTCTTTGAAGGCACGCCGATGCTCTTGAGGGATTTAAGGTCCGACCTCTCGGAAAGCGGGGCCCTCAGAAATAACTCTACGGGCTCCTTGGCGCGGTCGACATGAAGGAGGCCCGCGCCCATCCCGGAAAGCGCTATACGCAGTGACTGGGAGACGGTTTCCGTGTCGGTCCCGCTCAAAGAGGCCTTGGCCTTGTCGACCTCGAAGACGAATTTTTTCTGGTCGTCCTCGACATACCAGTCCACATCCACTACCCCGGGGGTCGTCTCGAAGACTTCCATTATCTGCTTCGCCACGGCTATACGCCCCTGTTCGTCCGGGCCGTAGACCTCGGCCACAAGGGTGCTGAGCACTGGCGGGCCAGGAGGGATCTCGGCGACCTTGATGCGCGCCCCGTACCCGTCGCCTATCCTTTTAAGCCCGGGCCTGAGCCTCTTGGCGATGTCGTGGCTCTGGGCCGTCCTTTTCTCCCTGGGGGCGAAGTTTGCCTGTATGTCCGCCACATTGGGCCCCTGCCTCAGATAGTAGTGGCGCACCAGCCCGTTAAAGTTGTACGGCGAGGCGGCGCCGATGTAGCTTTGAAAGTCCGTCACCTCGGGGACGGTCTTCAGGTACTCGCCGAGCTTTCTGGTGACCGTGGCGGTCTGTTCAAGGGTCGTCCCCTCGGGCATGTCCACTATCACCTGCAGCTCGCTCTTGTTGTCGAACGGGAGCATCTTTACCGTCACGCCCTTGAAGGGGATCAGAAGCATGGTGACTCCGAGAAGGGCGGCCACGGCCCCGAGCACAATGAAGCGTCTTAGCCTGCTCTCGATAAGCGGGCCCAGAATCTTTGAGTACAGCCGGTAGAGCTTCCCGCCCTCTTTTTTCTCGTTGCCGTGGACATTCTTCAGGACCTTGTAGCCCATCCACGGGCTTACGATGAAGGCGACAAGGAGCGAAAACAGCATCGCAGCCGATGCCCCCACGGGTATCGGCCTCATGTACGGCCCCATAAGCCCGGAGACGAACGCCATCGGAAGGAGCGCCGCTATGACGGTGAGTGTGGCGAGTATCGTAGGGTTCCCGACCTCGTCCACCGCCCGTACGGCCGTATCAGTAGAGACTCTGCCAAGCCTGAAGTGCCGGTGCATGTTCTCCACGACGACTATGGCGTCGTCAACGAGTATGCCTATGGAGAATATGAGGGCAAAGAGCGTGACCCTGTTGAGCGTGTAGCCGTAGAGGTAGTTTACAAGGAGCGTCAGGGCCAGGGTCACGGGTACTGCCACGGCGACGACAGCGGATTCCCTTATGCCCAAAGCCAGCGCGATGAGTATGATGACGGCTATGGTCGCTATGAGCATGTGCTCAAGGAGCTCATCCGATTTTTCCTTCGCCGTCTCCCCGTAGTTGCGGGTAACGGTGGCGGTGACGCCGGCCGGGACAGCAGAGCCCTTCAGGGCCTCTATCTTTTCAAGCGCCCGGCGCGCTATGACGCTCGCGTTGGCGCCCTGCTTTTTGGCTACCGCAATGGTGACGGCCTCGAACTCGGCCGCCCCCTCTTTATCCGTCCTGATGCCTTTTTCCGAAGCCGCGGGCCCAAGCCCCATGAAGACATAGTTTGCCGGCTCCTCAGGCCCGTCTACGACCGAGGCAACGTCCCTCAGATAGACCGGACGGCCCCGGTAGACGCCCACCACGACGGACTTCACCTCATCCGGGCTCTTTAAAAAACCGCCTGTATCGACGACATACTCTGCGTTGCCGGAGGGGAAAGAGCCGGAGCGGACATTATAGTTGGCGGCCTTCAAGGCGCCCATTATCTGGAAGGCGGAGGCCGAGTAGGCCTTGAGCCTGCCGGGGTCGAGGTTTATAAGGACGCGCCTCTTCTGCCCTCCCGTGACCGTAATCTCGGAGACATCGTTGTCCTTCTTTATCTCGTCGGCAACGATGGCGGCAACACTCCTTAGCTCGTACCCTGAGTACCGTTCGCTCCACAAGGTGACGGCGAGCACCGGCACATCGTCGATCGACCGGGGCTTTACGAGCGGCTGTGAGACCCCCGGAGGGATCCTGTCGTAGTTCGACATAAGCTTGTTGTAGAGCTTGACGAGGCTCTTCTCCATGTTTTCGCCGACGTAAAACCTCACTATCGTCAGGTTGCCGCCGGGAGTCGCGATGGAGTAGACATACTCCACCCCTTTTATCTCCCAGAGAAGCTTCTCCATGGGGGTAGTGACCCTTTCCTCGACCTCTTTAGCCGAGGCCCCCGGATAAGAGACGAAGACATCTATCATCGGGACTACTATCTGAGGCTCCTCCTCCCTCGGAGTCACCGTGACGGCAAAGACCCCGAGGAGAAGCGAGGCTATTACGATCAAGGGCGTGAGCCTCGAAGTGATGAAAGCCTTCGCTATTTTTCCTGAAATCCCGACTCCGCTCATAAGACCTCTGTATGGAAAGTATGAACCCTCGCCGGTTGAATGCCCCCGGGGTTTTCAGAACGCTAAGAATAAAAAATACCCTTGCAAACTCAGGGGGCGGGGAGTGTGCACGCACAGCGCGCACCCGGCGCTGCACACTCCCCTGTGGCAAAACATCTGAAAAGACCGCGGGAGGGGCCTTTTTGGGGAGGAACTTTCTTTAGAAAAAGGTTCTGTCAAACTCCCTACAAAAATTTTTAATTCCTTTCTGAGGGGGAGGACGTGCGGTCAGCGGATTTTAAACATTTTTTTCGCCACTATGCAGTCTGGGTGAATGGCCCGCTATTTTTATCTGCCGTCCGCCAGACCTTAATACATAAAGTTCCCCCACTGAAGACTACTTCGGCGTCTTTACGACCCCTCCGTCGACGGCCTTATCCACCCCTTCGACTATTACTTTTTCTCCGGGGTCGACCCCCGAGAGTATCTCGATATTATCGCCGTAGCTCTCGCCGGTCCTCACCAGCCTGTAGGTTACGACCCCCAAGTCATCGACCGTGAAGACCCCGTCAAGCTGTCCCCTGGAGACGATGGCCGGGAGGGGGAGAAGGATAGCGGTCTTTTGCGCGACCGGGAAAGAGACCCTGCCGTACTGGCCTGACCTGAGTCCGGCGCCCCTGAGACTGATCTTCACAAGGAAGGTGCGCGAGGCCGGGTCTACGGACGGGAGGACTTCGGCGACACGGCCCTCAAAGGTCTTTGAGAGCGAGTCTACAGTCACGCCGAGGGCCATGCCCTTTTTTATTGTTCCCGAGAGCCTCTCGTCCGCGTTTGCCTCAAAAATAAACCCGGATGTGTCCTCGATGACGATAAGCGGCATCCCGGGGGCGGCCATGGACCCGACCTCTATCTTCTTTTCCGAGACTATCCCGTCCACGGGAGAGACGACCCGTGCGTAAGAGTGGAATATTTTCGCCTCGTTCATCCCGGCCCCGGCCCTTTTAACGGCCTCTTCGGCGCGTTCGTATTCAAGCCGGGCCCCTTTCCGGCGCGTCTCGACGGTGTCGAACTCCTGCTGAGAGATCGCCTTGCCTTCATAAAGTTTTTTGTATCTCTCGTAGGTAAGGTTTTGAAGCCTCAGGTTCTCCTTCGCCCCTTCGAGGGCTTTTCCGGCCTCGTTGCGCCAGGCCTCGGCCGCCCTGACTTTTTCCCTGATGTCGCTGTCGTCTATGGTGATAAGGAGAGAGCCTTTTTTAACCCTGTCGCCTTCCCGGACAATTATGGAGGTGACGGTTCCCATGACCCTGCTCGCAACATCGCTTATGGTCTTCGCCTTTACGGTTCCGGCGGCCTCAAGGGAGCTGGTGACTGAGGTGGGGCGGACCTCAATGGTCACCACCCCAGAGACCTCCGGACGGGAGACCTCGCTTCCGCCGGGCCTGATCTTTTCCCCGCACCCTCCGAGATAGAGTGGGAAGCTAAAAAGGGAGATCCCCACAAGGGACGCTAACGCGAATCTTTTCATCGTTGCTCCTGTGCGCAGTCAGTTGGCGGACGCTTTAATGTCAAGGTCTTCGAATATGGTCCCGCTCTCGTAGGAGAGGTTCGCTATCGCGGTGAGGGAGTCGTTTTTTCTGGCCGTGAGGTTTGCCCTCGCGTTATCGAGAGAGAGCTGCGCGTCCAGGAGGTCTATGACGGGCGAGAGCGAGTTCTCGTAACGGAGCTTGACGAGCCGCGCCCCTTCCTCGGCGGTCTTTAAGGCCTTCTCGGCGAGCTCCAGGTTTTTTTGCGCCTCAACGGCGCCGAGGTAGGCCGAGTATACCCTGAAGGAGACGGATTTTTTAAGCCCCTCCAGGTACTCCCGGGCCTCGGCGGCCTTGTAGTTGGCCCTCGATGTCTCGTAACTCCTGAGAGTCCCGTCAAAGACATTCCACCTTAAAAACGCCGATACGGTCCAGCTGTCGCCCTCCGCGCCGAAAGGAGCGCGGTGGTCGTTTACCTGATAGGAGCCGCCGATGCCCAGGACCGGGAAATAATCTGACTTCGCGAGGTCGATATTGTTCCTCGCGTTCTCGTACCTCTTCTCCAATGACTTCACATCGTTTCTGGCAAGAGACCCGTTCTTATAATAATCCATATCCTTAAGGACGAAACGCTCAGGTGAAGCGTCCGCGGCGACCGATTCGGAGAGGCCCAAAAGGAGCCCGAGGGCGCGCATGGCGACATTGAGGTTCTTCCCGGCGCTCACAAGCTTTTGTTCGGCCTCTGTCAGGCCGGTGGAGGCCCTGAGCACATCCGAGTAGAGGCCGAGGCTGGAGTCGTAGCGGAGTGTTGCGAGCCTCAGGTGCTCCTTTGCGTCCTCGATCCCTTTGTCCGCCATACCGACGAACTCTTTGGCGGTGTTGACCGTCAGGTAGGTCCTGACGATATTGAAGGCCACTTCTTCTTTCTTCCTTGTAAGGTCAACGAGGCTGGCCGAGTACTCCTCCTTCGCCATCTTCAGCCCCATATTCGCCTTTCTAACAAAGAGGGGCTGTTCTACGGAAATGGAAGTCTGGTAGTCGTTTATGGCGGCGGGGTTGTTGAGGTCCTGTATGGCGAAGTCCGCCTGTGAGAACCTCTCCTGGTTGAGCTTCGATGAGAAGGCGAATGTGGGGTTGGTGGTCCTCATGAACCTCTCCTCGAAGGTTATCTTCGGGAGGAGGCCGCTTCTGGCCACACCGATGCTCTCTTTTTCGGCGTAGACGGAGTTGTGGAAGGCCTTAAGCTCAGGGTTGCCCTTGAGTCCGAGCTCTATCGCTTCCCTGAGGGTCACGGACTTCTCTTCGGCAGAAGCGGGGCCGGTTGTACCAGGGAGCGTGAAAATTAAAATAAGAGAGATAAGGACCTTACGCATGGTGTGTGCCTTTGTTCATTTGCCGGTCTTCGGCGCTGAAGCCGGAAGCGAGTCTTTCCCGGAGGCGCGCTCAAAGGAAGGCTTGCCGCTTCCGGCGGAAAAGACCCCTGCCTGAAACCGGTGCCTATCCGGGCTTTTCGAGTTTTGTTATGCGCATGGCGTCGAGTATCATCTTTTCGTAGAACGGCTCGCTTACGCCCTTTTTCATCTTCCTGATGAAGTACTTCTCGAACGCGACCTTTGCGAGGTGCACCCACCTGCCTTTTTTGGACCAGGTGACATTCCTCGGCGGTATCTGCGGAATGGCGAGGAAGACCGCCCCGGTGTTTCCCATGTCCGCCAGACACAGGGCGTTCCATGTAGCCCTTGTCTTTACGTCCTTGCCGTCGATAGAGTCCTTTATGTTGTGGGCCGTGGCCGTGACCATCGATTCGATCATGTATCCGGTCTTGGGCACCCCCGTGGGCACGGGTGTGGCCTCGATAGGGGCTATAGCCACGCAGACCCCGACGGAGTATATCTCCGGGTACTTGGGAGACCTCTGGTACTCGTCTATGATGACGAACCCCTTGGGGTTGCATAACCCGGGGACGGCGGCTACCGCGTCCACGCCCTTAAACGATGGGATTACCATAGAGAACTTGAAGGGGAGCTCCTTTTCGCCTTCGTTCAGCACCTCTATGGTCATCTTGCCCTTCCCGACCTTTTTGATCTTTGCGTTCGTGTGCCAGGTGATGTGCCTTTCCCTCAGTTCGTGCTCAAGGAGTCCCTTCGAGTCTCCCACGCCCGTGAGACCCATGTGCCCGATGTACGGCTCCGGGGTTATGAATGTCATGGGGACCTTGTTGCGGACCTTTGCCTTCTTGAGGGCCGTGTCGAGGATGAAGGCGAACTCGTAGGCCGGGCCGAAGCACGAGGCCCCCTGGGCGGCGCCTATTATGACGGGGCCGGGGTCGGAGACGAGGGCGCGGAAGTCGGAGTACGTCTTCTCGGCGTGGTCTACCGTGCAGACGGAAGAGGTGTTGAGTCCTGGGCCGAGGCCCTCGATATCCTCGAAGGCGAGCTTTGGCCCGGTTGCTATGACGAGATAGTCGTAGGGGATGATCGTGCCGGCGGATGTGACGACCTGTTTTTTCACGGGGTCTATGGTCTTTGCGCCTTCAGAGTTGAACCGGATACCCTTTTTCTCAAGGTAGGGCTTGAGGGGGAAGCTTATGTCCTCGCGGGTCCTCCACCCGACGGCCACCCACGGGTTGGAGGGTACGAAATGGAAGATATCGGTATTCGATACGACCGTGACTTCGTGGGTCTTGCCTAAAATGGCCTTGATCTCGTAAGCGGCGGGAAGTCCGCCGGTTGAAGCGCCTATGATAACAACCTTTGCCATCCTGCTACCTCCTCGGTTAAAACCCCCGGCCCTTTCAGGCCTGTTTGTCACGCCAAACCGGTTGAGCCTCTTAAGGGGATACGGACCTCGGGCAAAGCCAGGGTCGCGGCGGGTCTCCCTCTGAAGCCGAAGAATAAGAAAAAAAAGCCGGCCCTGAGAAAAGCGTCACTGGAGCTGTTGTCTCGAAAGGCCGGCTATAAGTTACTGTACGGTGCGTCAGGTCGTCTGGCAGCGGTCCTTTGCCCCGAGCATCCTCAGGAAAGACATCATCGGGCACCAGTTGGTGAAGAACGACTGCAGGAGATTGGCTCCGACGAACGCTGTGAACAACAGCCAGTACTCGGAATGCACCCTGGAGAGCAGGAACGAAAGAAGGATGAAGACCCCCGCGATCAATCTTAAAAGTCTGTCTACTGTCATAATGATAGCCTCCTTTTGGGTCTTTGCAAGCAGCTGTTGTAGCGCCGCCGGAGCTGGCGCCCCGCAGCCGCTTATTTTTTAAGCCTTTTTGCGACCCTCTCGTTGTCTTCGAGCTGTTCCAGAAGGACTGATTTCATAAGGGCGCAGGCTTCTATGATCTTGGGGTTGTGGATCTTGTAGAAGATATTCACGCCTTCTCTCCGCGCGGATACCATCTTCCTCTGCCTCAGGACCGCCAGGTGCTGCGAAACATTCGCCTTGGTTATCCCGAGTCTTTCCACGAGCTCTCCGACGGAGCGTTCACCCTCTTTCAGGGCCGCGATTATCTCGAGCCTCTTGGGGTTCGCCAGGGTCTTGCATATCTCGGCCTGCATCTCGTATACTTCTTTTTTCATGTTCATGAATTCATTATTGCGAAATTGCGAAACAATGTCAAGTAGAAAAATGAGGGGCTCATCTTTTTTTGCCTTCGCCGTGCAAGGGTGTGGAATCCAAGAGGTTTTTTAGGATTGAAAGACCGTAGAGAGGAAAAAACTTCTTATGAAGAAGGGGCTTTCCTTAGAAAGCCCCCCGGAGTCTTTATTCCGGCGGCCCGTCAGACCGTCTGGTAGTGGCGGCTGTGTTCGCTGAATAATCTCTCTATCGTAGTGGCGTCCGGCTTGAAGGGGAGTTTCTCCGGCGCCAGCGGCTCCGGGAGCCTGTGCGTTTTTTCGAAGGGCGTGCCGGCAAGCTTCAAGTTGTACGAGGTGACCATAAGGGGTTCGAGGTTGACGACATCCTGAATATTGTACGCAAGGAGCGTTTCAAGGGCGCGGGGGTTATTGTTCCTCCTGTAGTCGTTCCAGAGGAGGACGGCGAAGTAGCCGTCTACGCCGTCGAGCTCGCCCCGGTCTATCCCGAGCTTCTTTTCACAGCTTTTGAGCCCCCCGGTGAACCCGAGGTCCTTAAGTATGTACCTAAGGTCGATGTGTGGCTGGCGTATGCGTATGTTCATGTGGCTTTCGATGAAGGGGATGTCGAAGCACCTGCCGTTGTAGGTCACAACGACCGAATAGCCCCTGATGTCGTGCTTGAACTCATGGAGGTTCTCGCCCCGCACATAGTAGCGCACCGAGCGCCCGTCGTAGAGCGAGATGGCTGTAATGTAGCCGGTGGGGCCTGCGTACCCGTTGGTCTCTATGTCAAGGTACGCAACCCCCTTCCTGAACTCTGAGAAGAGCCTCCACTGCTGGTCCGGCGGAAGGAGCGCGGAAAAGTAAGCGAGGTCTCTGGCCTCAAGCCTCGCTCTCGACTCTTTTATGGAGCGCTCGAAAAGAGGCCGCGCCCTCTCGGGGAGCCTGTTAATGTCGATCGTGGAGTCCCAGGAAAGCACCCCTCTTCTCCATAAGTTTTTTTCGGTCTTCAGGCCGATCCCCGGTATGTGGCAGAAAGTATTTTTTAGCATCTCGGTTCTTTCTATTTTTATATTTTTAACGCCCTTAAAACCCGGGGGTTTTAAGCCCATGGAGGGTCGTCTTTGAGACCCGGCGAAACTATTTTAACACAAGTAGGGAAAAAGATATTAAAAATAAAAAGAGCGCCCTTCAGGCTACCGTCCGAACAGGCCGAAACTCCCGTTCAGTGACATGTCTCTTTTTAACAGTTCTTAAAACCAGGGGGTTTTTAAGAACTGGGAGGGATCAAGCCTTAATGGCTCCCAAGACCTCGTCAACATGGCCCGCCACCTTTACGCCCCTCCAGAGGGTTTTTACCCTGCCCGTTGGGTCGATGATAAAGGTGGAACGGATGATGCCCATCGAGGTCTTCCCGTACATTTTTTTCTCTCCGTATGCGCCGTAAGCGGCGGCCACGCTCCTCTCGGGGTCCGAGAGGAGCGGGAAAGAGAGGCCGTGCTTCTCCCTGAAGTTCCGGTGAGACTCCACGCTGTCGGGGCTTACGCCAAGGACCATGGAGCCGGTCTTTAAAAGCCGCGCCATGTTGTCCCTGAAGTCGCAGGCCTCAATGGTGCATCCGGGGGTGTTGTCTTTGGGGTAGAAGTATAGGACGA
>JACRCJ010000127.1 GCA_016219075.1 Deltaproteobacteria bacterium
GGTCCTCAAAAGAGACCCCAAGAACGCCGGGGCACTCATAAACACCGCCGCCCTCTACGAGGTAAAGGGCAAAAAAGACGACGCGGTCACATACTACAACAAGGCCAGGGAGACGGGAGAGCCCACGGCCTTTCTCGCCTTTGCGAACTACTACATGAGGAACAAGGACTGGAGCAAGGCGGTCTCGGTACTCGACGAAGGCATAAAGGCCAACCCCAAGAACGCGCAGGCCATGGAATTCAAGGGGAGGATCTACATCGGGGAGAAAAAGTATAAAGAGGCCCTTGGCGCCTTTGAGGCCCTCGAAGCCGTGAACAAGGACTATGCGCTCCCGTTCATCGTGAATACGCACATCGCCATGGGCGAGCACCAGAAGGCCCTGGAAAAGCTCAATGAGAAGATAAAGTCCGACCCCAGGAGGATGGACCTCATGGCCGATGTCTCCAGGGTGTACGTGCTGATGAAGGACTACAAGAGCGCGGCGGACAACGCAAGGAAGATAATAAATATAAAGCCCGACTCCGCGGACGGATACATAGTCCTTGCCGGGGTGTATGAAAGTAAAAATGACCTTGACGGCGCCATCGAGGAACTCAGTAAGGGGGCCGCCATAGACAGGAAAAGCCTCGGCGCTGGCATGCTCCTCGGGGGCATGTACCTTAAAAAGGGTGACAACGCTCAGGCCATGAAGGCATACGAGGATGTCACGAAAAGAAACAGCAATTATATACCCGCCATATTCGCCCAGGCGACGGTCTACGACATGACCGGAAACAAGAAGGAGGCCATAAAGAGGTACCGCGGCATAATCGAAAAATCCGAAAACCATGCGCCGGCCCTCAACAACCTCGCCTACCTCTACGCCGAAGGCTACGGCAGCAAGGAAGATGCGCTTAAGCTCGCTACCAGGGCGTACACCCTGGAGCCTGGCAACGCCGGGATCATGGACACTCTGGGCTACGTCCTCCTAAAGAACGCCAGATACGACGAGGCGAGGACGTTGCTTGAGAGGTCCGTATCGGCAGCCCCAAACAACCCATCAACCCTGTACCATGCCGCCCTTGTTTACGTTCAGCAGGGTGAGAAAGCCAAGGCCATCGAAAGCCTCCAGAAGGCCATAGGCATTGGCGCGTTCCCTGGAGCAGACAACGCAAAGCATTTACTCGACAAACTGAAAAAAGGTTAGGGTGTCCTAATAAATGAAAGCGAAAATCCCTGTTCTCATAACCGGTGACGGCTTCTTGTCGGTTGCGGCCCTGTACTCCGGCTTTTTCCTGAGGTTCGGAACGATGGAAAAGGCGGAGGCGCTGTTCGGGGTTACGGGTCATGCCGTTTTCGTAGGCGTGATTCTATTCTCGTCATTTATGGCCGAGGGCTACAACTATGAAAAAAGTCACGGGAAGAAAGAGGTCCTCCTGAGGATCCTGCTCTCCATCGTGATATCGTTTTTCATGCTCTCAGCACTTTATTATCTCATACCTTCGATCATCCTGGGCAGAGGGATACTTCTTTTGGCCCTCTTTACCTTCGGGGTCTTCCAGTTCGTCTGGCACATAGGCTACGACCTGGCGCTTAAGCACCTGGGGTTCGTAAACAGGGTCCTCATACTCGGCACGGGCCCTCTTGCAAAGGAGATCGGAAGGCTCATTAACTCAAATAACCATGAATACGTCCTGTCGGGGTATGTGAACTGCGAGCTGCAGCCCGCTCTTGTGCCGAGCCTCTATATCGTTGGAAGCAGCAGCGAGCTGTTCGAGACGGCCAAAAGGGAAAAGGCCCACAAGATAGTGGTATCGCTCTCCGACAGGAGAGGGTCACTGCCCCTGCAGGGCATGCTCGAGTGCAAGTTCAGCGGCATAGAGGTCGTCGACGCCCCAACCATATACGAGAGAGTTACGGGGAAGCTCCTCATAGAGAACATTACCCCTGGCTGGTTCATCTTTTCAGACGGCTTCAGGACCTCCCTCTTGAAGAGTATATTCAAGAGGATCTTTGACGTCCTGTTCTCCACCGTGGGGCTCGTGCTGGCGCTTCCCTTTATACCCGTGCTTGCCGTCATTATAAAGCTCCATTCGCCAGGGCCGGTATTTTTCAAGCAGGTCCGCGTGGGAGAGAAGGAAAAGAAGTTTGTGCTCTACAAGTTCAGGACCATGCGCCAGGACGCGGAGAGCAAGACCGGGGCGGTCTGGGCCCAGAAGAACGACCCGAGGGTCACAGCTTTGGGAAAGTACTTGAGAAAGTTCCGCCTCGACGAGATACCCCAGCTCTATAACGTCCTCAAGGGCGACATGAGCTTCATCGGGCCCAGGCCCGAGAGGCCTGAGTTCGTGGAGAAGCTCAAGGAGATAATACCTTACTACTCGGAAAGACACTGCTTGAAGCCCGGCGTTACCGGATGGGCCCAGATCAAGTACCCGTACGGAGCATCCGTCGAGGACGCCGCCGAAAAATTGAGATACGACCTTTATTACATAAAACACTTATCCCTTCCTTTTGACCTTCTCATAATGCTCGAGACGACGAAGGTCATCCTCTTCGGGAGAGGTGGGCAGTAGGAAGGGAAAGGGAGGGAAAGCTGAGATGGTGAAGCGGATTCTGGTGTTCTTTTTTGTTTTCCTGCTGGCTCCGGCGCTGGTCCTGGCCGAAGACTACGTGATAGGCGACGGTGACGCTCTGCAGATATCCGTCTGGGGTGTAAGCGAGCTCAGCGTGGGCGCGGTTGTGAGGCCGGACGGGAAGATAACTATACCGGGTGTCGGGGACATCACGGCCTCAGGATACACCCCCAAGGCCCTGAGCGCGAAGGTCGCGGAGAATCTCAAGGAAGTAGTCAAAAAACCAATAGTCACCGTCACCGTCACCGGCATCACCAACAACAAGATCTACATCATAGGCGGCGGTGTCTCCTCCGGGGTTCAGCAGCTTACGGGCAGGACAACGCTCCTTAAGTTCATGAGCAGGTACGGCAACTTTAAAGGGGCCGACCTCGAGCACGCCTATCTGGTAAGGAATAACAAGAAACTCGATGTCGACTTCTATGGCCTGCTTATCAAGGGGGGCCTCGCGAAGGATATAGCGCTTGAGCCCGAGGACATCATCTATGTGCCCGACAATGAGTCGAACAAGATCTACATCATGGGCGAGGTGACTAACCCCAAGTACACCTACTACAGGGAGAACTTCAGGATCCTTGATGCCATACTCGAAGCGGGCGGGTTCTCCAAGTTTGCAAACGAGAACAAGGTCGTTATCATGAGGAAGGGGCCCAACGGACAGATGAAGGATATCACCGTCAGGGTCAAGGACCTCATGAAAGGCGGCAACCTGAGCGAGAACATACTTCTTATGCCAGGCGACTTCGTGATCGTCAAGGAAAGCATATTTTAGAGAGCAGGGGGAGAGAAGATGGAAATACAGCGCATTGAGATAAAAAAGTATCTGAAGATACTCATCAGGAGAAAGTTTGTCTTCATGGGTGTGGCCCTTATGGTAATGTCCGGGATCGTCTGGGGGAGCTACTTCATGTCCAAGAAATACGAGGCCAAGAGCATGGTCTTTATCGAAAGCAACGTCATTAAGAACCTGGTCGGCGGGATTGCAATAACCCCATCGATGAATGACAGGATCAGGGTCTTGAGGTACGCTATGCTCAGCAGAGGCCTCATCTCCAAGGTAGTAAAGGACCTGGACCTCGACACTAAGGTAAAGAACGACGCGAAGGTCGAGGAGATGATAACCGACTTCCAGGCGAGGACAACGATAAACGTAAGAGGTAATGATATGTTTATAGTCTCCTTCACGGACACTAACCCAAAGCTCGCCATGGACTACATAAACAGCCTTGTGAGGAATTACGTTGAGGAGAACATCTCGGCCAAGCGGGAGGAGTCATACGGCGCCAACTCGTTCCTCAAGGAGCAGGTGGCGCTTCTTAAGGACAAGGTCAATAAGGGCGATGACGAGATCATTAAGTTCAGGCAGAGGCAGGGGGTCTACGTCTCGATAGACGAGAACGCCCTCATAAACGACATAAAGAGCTATAAAACAGAGATAGACAGCATAGACGTTAAAAAGAACGAGCTGCTGGCGACAAAGAACAGCATCAAGAAGCAGCTTGAGGGCAAGGAGCCATTGAATTCCTCGGGCGGGGCGATTGTTGCGGCCCTTGAGAACAGGATAAAGCAGCTCCTGGTGGTTTACACCGAGAACTACCCGGAGATCGTAAAGCTCAGGGCCGAGATAGACGCCGCAAAAAAACAGCAGGTGGCCGCGCCGAAGAACGTTGAAGAAGAGGCCGGCGTGATGAGCGATGAAGATGCCGCCACCAACCCCATTTACTCTGATTTAAGGCAGAGATACCTCCAGGCGGAATCGGATATAAGCGCGCTCGACGCGAAAAGAAAGAAGCTTCTGTCTCTCATAAGCGCAAGGGAGAACGAGCTCAGGGTGCTTCCGGCGGATAAAAAGAAGCTCTACGAGCTTGAACAGGAGAGAAACGCCAACAGGGAACTCTTTGAGCAGCTCCGCCAGAGGCTCGGCCAGTCCGAGTTCTCCAAAAAGATGGAGATAGAGGACAAGTCGACGACCTTCAGGATAGTGGACCCGGCGGTCCTTCCGACAAGGCCCGTAACCCCGAGGCTTAAGGTGATGCTGGCCGGCGTGTTCATCGGCCTTATCGGCGGGATAGGGGCCGTGTTCCTCAGGGAGCAGTTCGATTCCTCGATAAAGGAGACACAGACGCTCAAGCTGCTCGGTCTCGAGGTCCTTGCCGTGATACCGAAAATTTTCAACGAGACAGAGAACAGGAAGAAGGTGAAAAAGGAGCGGCTCATTTATACACTTGCAGGTATTTACTTTCTGGTCATATGTTCCTCCTTGGCCCTTGAGGTGATGATCCCGTCTTACGTGGACGGCATGATCATGGCCCTTAATCTCGATTCCCTCAAGGACAACATGGTGCATGCGGCTAAGGGAATCTTTTAGATAGGGGGACATGCGATGAGCAGAATAGAGAAAGCCCTTGAAAAGGCTAATTCGTTGAGAGGACAAGATGCGGTAAATGAAGTGCTCACCGTTGAGAACGTGACGCAGACGCAGACGATGCCGGAGTTCTTTAGCCCGGAGGTGGCGGTAAAAACCGACAACCCTTATCTGGCTGTTCTGAACGAACCTAACTCGCCAGCGGCGGAAGAGTACAGGAAGTTGAAGTCCATGGTGGTCAAATACACCAAAAAAGGCTCAAGCCTCCTCAATACCCTCATGGTCACGAGCACGGCGGCCAGCGAGGGTAAAAGCCTCACGGCCTTGAACCTCGCCATAACACTTGCGCAGGAATACGACCACACGGTCCTTCTGGTGGATGCGGATCTGAGAAGGCCGTCATTGCACAAGTACCTCGGGGTCGAGCCCAGGATAGGGCTTTCGGACTGCATTTCCGAGGGAAGGGACATAAGCCAGGCGCTTATCAGGACCGGGATAGGAAATCTCGTCCTTCTCCCCTCCGGGAACAAGGTCTCGGATCCGGTTGAGCTTCTTCTTTCAGGCAAGATGAAGTCCCTCATAAGGGAACTGAAGCACAGGTATGCCGACAGGTACGTGATATTCGACACCCCCCCGGTACTGCCATTTGCCGAGGCCCATTCGATAGGGCTTTCCGTCGACGGGGTCATCTTCGTGGTGAGGGAGGGGGGCGCGCCGCTTGGCAACGTGAAGGAGGCCCTCGACATGCTCAAGGGCACCAATATTATCGGCGTTGCCTATAACGATGTTGAGGTGAGCTCTCTGGACAGCGACTACTATTACAGGGGATACCACAGCCGCGGCGAAAAATGAAGAAAAAGAGACTGCTGACAATACTTCTGCTGCTGATCCCGGCTTTTTCGCTGGGTTATGCTTCGAGTTCATGGGCCGAGTACAGTTTCACTCCTAATCTGGTGTTAAGGGAAGAGTACAACGATAACATCTTCCTTACGCGGAACAATAAAGAGGATGATTTCATATCGAGCATCACCCCCTCTGTCAAATTTTCTTACAAGACCAGTATCCTGACCCTGTCGCTTGACTATGGGCTGCACTTCAGGTTCTTCGCGCACCACCCGCAAAGGAACGAAACCGGCTTAAGCAAAACCCAGAGGGCAAAGCTCGATACAACTCTATCGCCCTACAAGGAGATAGTATTTTTAAAGTTATTCGATGAATACACCAGGGTGCCGGTAGACCAGAGAAATCAGGTGGCCCTTGATAACATTTTTGTGAACCTGACTGACATGAACCGCTTGGTCATAAACCCTTATATCCTGTACCCCGTAAGCTCCGGTTTCAGCACAAGCGTCGGCTACACATATGATAACAGCTGGTACAGGTCTCATCAGGGCGACAACACAGAGAACCATACTGCGAACTTAAACCTCATAAAGGTGCTTACGGACAAGATCACCTCCACGGTTACTTACAGCTACCTGTTCCACAGGCCCAAGATCACCCCGAAGTACGACAAACAGGACGTATTTCTGAACCTGTCATACGATGTTTCAGCGAAACTTAATCTCAATGGCGGCGCGGGACGCACCTGGTTCAATTATATGGACAGGCCCTCACAAAACTCTTCTATATGGAACGCCAAGGCGAGCTACCATCTTACGGACCTGTTAAGCCTGGGAGCGGGACATACGGAGAGTTTCATGGATTCTGTCAAACAGGGCACGTTCAAGAGAAGATCAACTACTGGCTCCATAGGCTACAGCGGGAAGCTTCCTGTGAACCTCACGGTCTTCAGTAACATCGACACGTACGACACCGTGGACAGGACGGACAGGAGCAGGGGTGCTACCCTCAGCACGAACATGCCTATCACGCCGAAGCTTACGGGCGGCGTCACAGGCACATACTCGCACTTCGGGTTTCAGCCGGAAGGGGAGAGCATGAACAGGTACTCCGCCGCAGTCTCTTTCGCCTACGCAATGAAGATAACGACGCTTTCCCTCGGTTACACATACAATCTTAACGATTCGACAAACAGAAGCAATAACTACGACAACAACATAGTCTGGCTCCAGGCCGGATTCACAATCTAAAAAAGAGGCAACATGTACGAGGAGTTCTTCGAGCTTAACGCAAAGCCATTTGAGCTTGTACCGAACCCGGACTTCCTGTTTCTGAGCAAATCCCACAGGAAGTCCATGACCTATCTCGATTACGGGATAAAGGAGAGGGCCGGGTTCATACTCCTTACGGGCGAGGTCGGTTCGGGGAAAACAACCATAATGAGGAACCTCATAAAGAAGCTTGACAGGAACGTGGCCCTGTCGAAGGTCTTCAACACGATGGTCTCCTCCGAGCAGCTCATATCGATGATAAACGAGGACTTCGGCCTGAGTGTCGTCGGGAAGGACAAGGTCACCCTTTTAAGGGAACTTAACGATTTCCTCATCGAGTGCTACTCGAGGAAGTGCCAGGCGATACTCATAATAGACGAGGCCCAGAACTTGACGCCCGAGCTCTTGGAAGAGGTCAGGATGCTTTCGAACCTCGAGACCGACAGAAGCAAGCTTATCCAGATAATACTCGCCGGCCAGCCGGAGCTCTGGAAGACGCTGTCGCTTCCCAACCTGAGGCAGCTCAGGCAGAGGATAAGCATATGCTGCAACATCATGCCGCTTACGAGGCAGGAAACCGAGGAGTACATACTTTACAGGCTTGAGATGGCCGGGAACAGGTACGCCGTCACCTTCACCGAGGGAACCCTGGACGCGGTCTACAGATTCAGCAGAGGCATACCCAGGCTCACGAACATCATCTGCGACTTCATCATGCTCACGGCCTTCGTCGATGAGACGAAGACAATCACCCTGGACCTCGTAAAAGAGGTCATAACGGAGCTCGAAAGGGAGAACAGGTTCTGGAGGGACGAGGATGCTTCCCATGAGATGCGGGTAAACAAGCTTATACCCGAGGACTTCATCGGGGACTTCATCACCCGCCTTGACAGGATCGAGGGGGCGGTGACCAGGAACCAGATAACGGAGCAGGAAAGGGAAGCGATATTCGGAAGGCTCTCAACGCTGGAGAGGGTAATCAAGCAGCTCTGCCAGTTCTTCATCGAGAGAAGGAAAAAAGAAGTTTAGGAGCTTATCCGTGCTTAACGCCATGACGATAGATGTGGAGGATTATTTCCACGTAAGCAACTTCGAGGACTGCATCCCGAGGGGTGAGTGGGATTTCATGCCCCTGAGGGTCGAAGAGAGCACCCGTAAGACACTGGAAGTCCTTTCCGTGTATGGGGTGAGGGCGACATTTTTCGTCCTCGGGTGGGTGGCCGAGAGGCTTTCTCACCTGATAAGGGAGATAAGGGCGGCGGGCCACGAGGTGGCAAGTCACGGCCACGACCACAGGCTCGCCTTCGACATGACCCCCGAGGAGTTCAGGGCTGACATAAGAAGATCCAAGGCCGCAATAGAGGACGCCATCGGCGAGAGGGTCTACGGCTACAGGGCCACAAGTTACTCGTTCCTGAGAAAAAACCTCTGGTGCCTGAAGGTGCTCGCAGAGGAGGGGTTCCTCTACGACTCCAGCATCTTTCCCGTCTATCACGACAGATACGGGATTCCCGAGTGGGACAGGTTCCCGAGCATGGTGAGCGAGGGCGGCTACACCATCTGCGAGGTCCCTCCCTCAACGATCAGGCTCTTCGGGCACAATATCCCGATGGCGGGAGGCGGATACCTGAGGCTGCTGCCGGTATGGTTCCTTGAGCGGGGCATACGGTCAATAAACACTGCCGAGGGCATGCCGGCTGTCGTCTACATCCACCCATGGGAGTTTGACGCGGAGCAGCCGAGGATAAGGACGCCCTTTTTGAGAGGCTTCAGGCACTACAACAATATCCGGAACACGGAGAAAAAAATCTCTCATCTACTGAAGAACTTCAGCTTCGGCCCGGTATGCGAGGCCATAGACATCAAGGGGATGGCAAGATGAGCGAGCTTAACTGGTACGCGGTTTACGTAAAATCCAGGCACGAGTTCATGGTGGCAACGGAGCTTGGGCGCAAGGGGATCGAGGCATACCTCCCTTCGGTAAAGAGGCTCAGGCAATGGAAGGACAGGAAAAAGCTCGTTGAGTTTCCCCTTTTCCCCGGATATCTCTTCATACATGTCAGGCCGCGCCCTGAGGAGTTCGTAAACGCCCTCAGGACAAACGGAGTTGTGACTCTACTGTCCAACGAGGCCGGCTACCCCACGCCGGTTCCCGCCGCCGAGATAGGCTCACTGAAGCTTCTTGTTGAAGGCGGAGAGGAGCTTGATATCTACCCGCACATTAAGAAGGGCGCGAAGGTGAGGATCAGAAGGGGGCCTCTGGCGGGGGCCGAGGGGACCCTTGAGACAAAAGAAGGCATGCATACGTTCCGTGTGAACATAGAGATACTCGGAAGAAGCGTGGGAGTCAAGATATACGCCGACGACGTCGAGGCTGCCTGATTTTTCAGTTCAGTGAAGAATCTCCGGAGCCCGGATCAGATGAGCTTAGGGTGAGATTCTTATAGATCCATTAAAATTGCCCCGTTCAGGCCCGGCGTACGGGCTCCACAGGCTTTACGGGCTTTATATACGCGGTAAACACACCTTCTCAGATGCCCCGATGTAACTGAGGAGGCGGAGCATTGCCAGGGTTAGCCAACTTCAAGAAAGCAGGGGAAACGATATGAAGATACTCAGTGTTGTCGGCGCACGGCCCAACTTCATGAAGATAGCGCCCATAAGCGATGAGCTCAAGAAAAAGGGGGTCCCTCACGTGCTTGTGCATACCGGCCAACACTATGACTACAGGATGTCGAAGCTTTTTTTCGAAGACCTGGGGCTGCCTAAGCCAGATATCGACTTGAACGTCGGAAGCGCCACACACGCGCGCCAGACCGCGGAGATAATGACCGGGATAGAGCCGGTTCTTATGAGCGAAGCTCCCGATCTTCTAATAGTCGTGGGCGACGTTAACTCCACGATGGCCGCGGCCATCACGGCCGTAAAGCTCGGGGTGCCGGTTGCGCATGTCGAGGCCGGCCTGAGGAGCTTCGACAGGACCATGCCGGAAGAGATAAACAGGATGATCACGGACGCTATCGCCGACATGCACTTCACTACCGAGGAGAGCGCTAACGAAAACCTGAGAAAAGAAGGGGTCGACGACGGCAAAGTCTTCTTCGCGGGAAATACGATGATAGACACCCTCTTCAAGCACGCAAACAGCGCGGCCGAATCCACCATACTCGAAACGCTCGGCATCAGGCCGAGGGAGTACGGGGTTGCGACCCTTCACAGGCCCTCAAACGTCGATAGTTTTGTAAACCTCAAGAACATACTCGAGGCGCTTAATGATGTGGCCAGGGACCTTCCGGTCATATTCCCTATCCATCCCAGGACAAAAAAGCTGATAGCGAGCTACAACCTCGGCAACCTCGTAAGCGAATCCACTTCAAACAAGCATAGCGGCATCCATATCATCGAACCTCTGGGGTATCTCGATTTCCTCAAGCTCATGACGGATTCCCGGATAGTCTTTACCGATTCAGGCGGGATACAGGAAGAGACCACGGTGCTCAGGCTCCCCTGCCTTACATTAAGGGAGAATACCGAGAGGCCGGTGACAATAACATCCGGGACAAACACCCTCGTCGGGGCTGATAAGAACAGGATAATCGAGGAGGCGAGAAGGAAGCTGGACGCGGGCTTCGTCGCCGGTCAACCCCTGCCGCCGCTCTGGGACGGACACGCCGCCGAGAGGATAGTGGGCACTATCCTAAATAGGTTCAATTAGGTCAACCGAGATGATAATCGTAAAATCATTCAGCGAGTCGTGCAGAAAAGAGTGGGACGTTTTCGCCCTTGGATCGCCTTCCTCGTCCCTCTTTCACCTTACAGGGTGGAAGGACGCCGTTGAGACGGTATTCGGCCATAAGCCACACTACATCATGGCGGAGCGGGACGGTAAAATTACCGGGATACTCCCGCTCTTCGAGGTCAAATCCAGGCTCTTCGGCCATGCACTTACCTCGGTGCCATTCGGGGTCTACGGCGGCATATCGGCCCAGGACGCCGAATCGCACCGGGTGCTCGAAAGAAGCGCCAGGATCCTGGCCGAGGCCATAGGGGTCAATTACCTGGAACTCAGGGATGTGGATTCTCCCGGAGCAACGGAAGAGGCAAATGGCGCGGAAGAGATTCCCGCGGGCATGAATAAAGACGGCTGGATATCAAAGGGCCTCTATGTGACCTTCAAGAAGCCGATCCTCGAGACCGTCGATACGAACTTCGAGGCGATACCCCGCAAGCAGAGGCGCATGATAAGGCAGGGTATGAAGCTTGATCTCACATCCAGGGTCGGACGCCTTGAGGACCTTGAGGAATTCTACCGGATATACGCAAGGAACGTCCGCGACCTCGGGAGCCCGGTATTCCCCATATCGTTTTTCAGGACCCTCATGAAGAACTTCGGGGACTCTTTCATCCTATCGGTCTGGAAGGGCGGGGAGATGGTCGCAGGGGTCCTTACCTTCATATACAAGGACACCCTGATGCCCTATTACGGAGGGGGCTTGAGGGAGTACTTCGAGTTCGCCATAAACGACTTCATGTACTGGGAGCTTTTGAAGTGGGGGTGCGAGAACGGATACAGGGTCTTTGACTTCGGGAGAAGCAAGAAAGACACCGGTTCGTATCACTTCAAGAGGCACTGGGGGTTTGAGCCGGCGGAACTTGACTACCGCTACTACCTTGTAAGGTCAAAGGAGATGCCGAACGTAAGCCCTGTTAACCCCAAGTACAGGCTTTTTGTAAATCTGTGGAAAAGGCTTCCTTTTCCGGTTGCCAACTGGCTTGGGCCGAAACTCGTAAGGGGCATACCGTGAGCCTCAATATCCTCTTCCTGGCCCACAGGACCCCTTTCCCCCCGAACAAGGGGGACAAGATAAGGTCCTTCCACGAGATAAAGCATCTCTCAAAGGGCAATAATCTGTACCTCGCCTTCCTTGTGGACGACCCTAAGGACCTCGTCTATATAGACGAGATCAGGAAGTACTGCTTTGGGCTTGACTACGAAGTTATCAGCCCGAGGTGGCAGAAGATAAAGTCGCTTCCCTATCTTTTAACGGGGATGCCGCTGAGCGTGCCCTACTTCTACTCGAAAAGGCTTCAGGAGTCCATAGACAGAAGGCTAAAGGAGACGAGGATCGACGCCATCGTCGCATTCTCATCCCCGATGGCGGAGTACGTGTACAGAAGCAGGGCCTTGAGATCAGACGGGAGGCGCGTGCGCCTCGTGATGGACTTCGTGGACGTCGATTCGGACAAATGGAGGATGTACAGCGGATCGAGTTCCTTCCCCGCCTCCCTCGTCTGGAAGAGGGAGTGGAAGACGCTTGAGAGTTATGAGAAGAAGGTTGGCGGCACCTTTGACTTGAGCGTGTTCGTATCTGAAAAAGAGGTGGAGCTATTCAAGACCTTCTGCCCCGGCGCGCGCGCTTCCGCTATATCCAATGGTGTGGATACAGGGTTTTATGAAGAGGTAAGGGAGGCCAGGAAAAAGACGCATGGCCGGGAGGGTAAAGGAGAGAAAAGATTGACGAAGAAGGGGCATAGCGTTCTATTTATGGGCGCCATGGATTATTTCCCCAACGAGGACGCTGTCCTATATTTTCACAGCGAAATCTGGCCCCACGTAAAAAAAGAGGTCCCTGGTGCGGTCTTCACCGTGGTGGGAGGAAACCCGTCAAAGAAGCTCAAGGAGCTTCCCGGAAAAGACCCTGATGTGGTCGTAACAGGCTATGTACCGGATACAAGGCCGTACCTTGTGGCGGCTGACGTAATGGTGGCGCCGCTGCGGATAGCCAGGGGCATTCAGAACAAGGTCCTTGAGGCGATGGCCGCCGGGGTCCCGGTTGTGGCCAGGCCCGAGGCGGTCCAGGGTCTAAGCGGCTACAGCGGATGCTCGGTTGAAAAGGAAAGCTTAGAGTTCGCCATGGCTGTCGTTGAGTTCATAAACAGGCCCGAAAAAAGGGAGAAGGCCGTAAGCGAATCATGGAAGTTCATAGAGTCAAGGCACAACTGGGGTAAAAATCTCGGAAGGTTCGAGGAGATAATAAGAAAAGACCCTGCTGCTAAAAAAGAGGAAAGGGCCGTCCACGGGTAAATCTTCCAAAGGATATGGGATTGATAGACAGGATAGCAAACAGGATAGTGCGGGCGGTACAGGGCCCGCCCGTAAGGGAAAGGATAGTGGTCAAGGTCGTTGAACCTTCGGGGGGGAAGGGCATGGCCCCGTGTTTCCTCATCGGGGTCTACCGTTCGGGGACGACTTTACTTCGCTATGTGCTCGACAGCCACAGCAACATAGCCGTGCCTCCGGAGACGAATTTCCTCTGCCAGACCGCTGAGATATGGAGGTCCGCTTGGGTAAGGACAGGGCTTAAAGGGGCCGGGGTCGATGAAGAAGGCCTAAGGATCCGGCTCAGGGAATTTGCCGGAGGTGTCTTTGACGACTACGCGGCAGCCAAGGGCAAGACCCGCTGGGTTGATAAGACCCCGGCCTACATAGACATCCTGGACTTCCTGGATTTCCTTTTCGGAGAGCGGTGCAGGTATATAATGCTCTACCGTAACGGCCTTGATGTGGCCAACTCGCTTGCGGAGACATACGAGAAGAAGATGCTCGGAGGGCCGCCTAAGCACTACGCGGACTCAATGCAGGGGCCGCCGCGTCTGGTCTTCTCCAGTTACTGGTCCGAGGAGTGCGAGAAGATGATAGAGTTCGAGAAGGCGCACCCGTCCCAGTGCTTCAGGGTCCTTTACGAGAGCTACGCAACAGAGCCCGAAAAGCAATTGAAGCCTCTTTTCGAGTTCCTCGGTGAGTCATGGGACCCAGGGGTGCTTGATTTCAACAGGAAAAATCACGACTATGGGCTCCAGGACTCCAAGATAGCACAGACAAAATCCTTTGACCCCAGGATAGGCACCTACGGTTCCTGGAGCGCTGAAGAGGTCTCAACCGCAAAAGGGCTGATCCGTGCAACCATGACAAAACTTGGATACGAGGTTTAATGAGATGAGCAGCAGACCGGTACTGAACGAAA